>CACWOG010000011.1 GCA_902762455.1 uncultured Bacteroidia bacterium
CACAAAGCCCACGTGCGGTGGCGTATTTGCCGCAGTCATATAAAACTGTCCCATACTGGTACAAATCCTCTCGCCGCCAACATAGTAGTGCTTGTAGAAATTATGCTTGTCGAATGTGGTCTGTGGAGTTGGGTAGAAGGTCTTGTCCATATAGAGGCTGCTATATACTATGTTTCCGGAATTATACACTATAACGCTCTGCCCTGCAAACTTCCACACGCGCTCGCCGTCGGCATCGTAGAGGTAGGCGGCTCCGGCACCCGTACCCTGCATTCCAAGAGGGTGGGACGTCATAATCCCGTCGTCGTCGTATATTGCCGACAGCCTGTTCTCCTCGTTGCTGTAGGCTCTCCTGCTGGAAGGCAGACGCGGATTGGAACTGCCGCAATAGTTGCCATTGGCATCCCACTGGTACGACTGCGAACCAATGAGATTGTTGTTGCTCGTCGGCCTTACGGAAGATGGCGCGTGCGGCTTCGAAGCATTTGCATACAAGTATCTGCGTGAGAGGTTCATCGCTGTAGTCTGCCCGTCCTCCAGTTTGCTGCCCGTAAGCGTGTAGTTCAGTATCCTTCCCGACGGCGAATAGGAGATGCCGAAGTTGTAGTTCGGAGTATTGGTGCCTGTAGTGCCGCAGGTGGAGGCAACGAGGCGGTTCAGTGTGTCGTAGGCGTATGTGTAGCTGTATGTTTCGCCATTTGCGTTGCAGGTCTGTGTGGTTATGTTGTACAGGCTGTCGTAGGTGTATGAGATGTCCAGCATTGCGGTGCTGGAGTTGTTGCTCCGCAGACGGCTCAACTGCAGGCTCAGTGTGTTGTAGGTATATCTGTTGTAGGCACCGTTGCCGTAATCTATGCGTATGCGGTTGCCGTACTTGTTGTACTTTATGCTGCTTACTATTGCCGTGCTTCCCGAGTACATCCCTGTTACCTTTCCTGCGTTGTCGTATCTGTAGTCAATAGTTTCGCCATCGGGGTAGGTCATTGCCTTTGTGCGCCCCCAAGTGTCGTATTCCCACTCGGTTGCAAAAGTCATCAGGTTGTCCGACGGCATTGCAAAGGTACGAATATTTTCCACAACATCGCCCATCTCGTTGTAAGTATAGCTCTGTACGCACACGCCGTCCTGCCGTCTGGTAACAAGACCCTTGTTTAAGCCCGATGTACCGTATTCGTAATATACATCCATCTCCGGGTTGTGCGGATAGTGTATTTCCGTCAGCCTGTTGTATTTGTAAACGTATATTATGCTGTCGCTTGTGTTCAACAGTTTCTGCGTCTTCTTCGACACGAGGTTTCCCGCCTTGTCGTAGCGGAATGTCGTGTTCCCGGCATCGGGATGAGTGCGCTTGGTGAGACGTCCGAGCCAGTCGAAGATATAGGTTGTACTGTCGCCTTCGGGGTCGGTGGAGACAAGCAGTTCGCCCATAGGCGAGTATTTGAATTTGGTTACAATGTCGCCTGCGTTTCGTACAGTCTTTGCGGTGGTCTGCAGTCCGCGCGAGTCGGTGTACGACTTCAGTATGCGCCCCTGCGGATAGGTTGTGGTTACGAGCAATGTTGTGTCGCCGAAGGCATCAGGAGAAATGTCGTATGACTTGCGCACTGTTATGCCGTCGGGAGTGGTTGCCGAAAGCTGGCGGTCGAGGCAGTCGTAGGTATAGGCTGTAGGGTTGGCGAATGTACCATTGAAAACAGAACCGTTGCCAAGCGAAGTGATGGCTTGTGGCTGGTATGTCTGCACGACTCTGCCGTAAACATCATAAGCATTCTTGCCCGAAACGACATACTTTGTAGAACCATCCACTACCGATTTCCGTGCCGTTTGCATTGTCCGTCCAAGTCCGTCGCAAACAGTCTGTGTTACAAAAGTGTTCCCTGCATTTATCGTGTCGTGGTGTATTACCCTTGCCCAACGGCTATGGTTCTGATTGCTAAGCGTAACCCAGTATTCAAACCTTGCCGAATATACAAGGTCGGTGGGCGCTTTCACGCTTTCCATTTTTCCATCGGAATAGTAGGAGTATAGAGTTCTTGTTCCGTTCTGCGCTACTACGCAAGTGGGCTTGCCGAAGCGGTAGTCGTAGTTGCACAACTGGATAGAGTCTCCGAAATCATCAATTACCAGCGAAAGGTAGGTGTTGGTTGCTGAGTCGTATGAATATCGGTAAGATGTTCGTTGATTGCTTTCGTTAGCCGGATAGGTAACTTTAATTATGTTTCCATAGTTGTCGTAATCAAAGTCGGTAGCGGCATATTCGTTGCCAGACAGATAATTCTTAACCTGAACTATATTTCCATTATTGCCGTATCTGCGTTCCATCTTCCTTATTATCTGGTTGCTGGACGATTTTGCTGTAAGTTCGGCAAGTTCACCGAGGATGTGTCTGCTTATATCCGGAGAATAATTCATTTCTGCCGTCACCGAATCGTTGTGCTTGTACCTGTTCACATATTTGGATATGTTTCCGTATTTTGTGTATTCGTAGCGCTTCACGGAAGTCTGTGCGTTTGAAGTATCTGAGCCGTAAACAGCAAACTTTTCCGATTCAAGGCGAGGATAAAATTCGCCTCCGCATTCGGGATTTACCGCTACCGTACCTGTATTTATGTCGTTGAGCGTCCAGTTGTAGTAGGTTCTTGTCTGTACGATACTATCACCAGTAAGTAATACTTCTTTGTACTTAAGACCGTGCAACTGTCCGTTTTCCGTATGGAAAAAATCCTTTTGTATTCTCAACACATTGGGAGATGTTGATGCCAGATTGTCAACAATCTTGGTGGTTACTTCCGCGAAACCGTAACTTTCGCGCTCAATGCGGTGGTATTTCATTCCTGAATACGAGAATTTGTACTGTAACAAATCGTTTCCGTCGGTAAAACCGCCATCGTTGTCATTTATCTTCAGTCCTGTCATTATCCACTTGCTGCTCGGGTTGTCGATGTCGGAATACAGTAGCGAATAGTACATTTCGTATTCGCCAAGTGCCGGCGTCGTGACCTTTTTCAGCAGATTGCGTTTCTGCGGTATGCCGTAGCGCACGGTCGCGCCATTGTTGCCTATGCTTAATATGTCTATTGCTCCGTCGCCATTCAAGTCCATAAGCCTCAGTTTTTCGTTGCTGAAACTGTATGCAAAGTCGGCGTAAAGGCTTGCCGTTACCTTTACATACATTATCGGGAATCCGAATGTTCCAGAAACATTTCCCGAAATATTGTATGTCTTGTTTTCCGATAGTCTGCTTATTCCTGCGCCACTTACGCCTTGCGCACTGCCGAAATCGGTTCCATTGTTCAGATATACATACAACGTATTATTATTATTGTTATTCACCGTGACTATATCGACAAAACCGTCGGAATTTATATCCATCATCGTGGCAATGTCGCCGCTTGTGTTGGTATTTGAGTTCACGCCGCCAGAAATCGAATAGTTGTCGTAGTTGAAGTTCAATCCAAACGTTAGCGTATCACAACGACTGATATTTCTTGCTATTGATGATATATTGTTTATCGGGAAGCGGGGCGAGAACTTGTAGCCCAGATTGTACTCTACGAATGCGCTGTCGGTGTCGTCAATGGACACAATGTCGGGCAGTCCGTCTGAATTTATGTCGATGTAGGAGCCACGCACCTTGTTGTCCGACTCGTTGAAGTTCAATCCTGCCGTTGTGCTGATATTCTTCTCCGTAGAATTTGTTTTCGTTGTTTTATTCGTAAGAGTACTCGGCTTGAATGACACTGATGCACCGCTTATTTCTCCCTTGCTGTAGCTTGTGTTCACTTCGCGGTCGCCGGCAAACGAGAATTTATTGTTCGACATATCACCGTTGGGAAGTGTGTATTGTATTTCCTTGCTTGTTACAATATCCGGATAGCCGTCGCCATTCATATCCATCATATCGCTCAGTCCAAACGACTCGTTCCAAGTATGGTTACAACCGAATGCACCAAGTGCCGATGCCGAAAACGAATGGCTTACGTTTCGTCCGACCTTGTTCACAACAGGAAACCTTCCGTTCGTACGCAGCGGATTACTGAAATCGGGCATACTGTTATCCCCTTCCGCCAACTCGTTGTTTTCAAGTTCGCGCATTATGGTAAGTGTGCCGTAGCCGCTACCTATGGAATCTTTGGAAACGTATGCGCTGCGGTACGGGTCAATCCATACGCCTTTCGATACATCTGCGCTCATAGGCAAGAATCTTGGCTTGCTTGCATTTCCCATAACTCCATTGCTCACAAAACTTTCCAGCGAACTTACATCAAAGTCCTCGGAATCTGCATTGCTAATAATATTGCCAAAATCCGAATTATTGTTACCGTAGTCTTCCATATCTTCCCGCGACATTGTTGTGGTGTCGACGTGGAGGTCGCCAAATGATATGGGATAATATTTATTTTTCAAGAAACTATCTACAACAATACTATCATCTTTGTACGAGAACTGTCCCCATCCACGGTAAAGGTTTCCGAAAACGCTTCGCTCTTCCGGATGCTTGGCGTATAAGCCTGCCGGCATTCTCAAGTTTAAAGTCGAATCGTAAACTGTTGTTGGCAGATATACGGAATCGGGCAAATCAAGTTCTCCATTGACAGTGTAGTCAAAATAAACATTTCTAGCGGAGTCAAGATTGAAATTCAATGTATCCCTGACATTGGCTATCTTTTTCTTGGCAATTATGCGGTTGGCAATTTTCACTGTCAAGTAAACATCTGCGTTTGTGTTGGGAACGACCATAGGCATAAGTACCGAATCTGGACGTACCGAGTAGTTTCCCGCATTTAGCAATACCGGTCGCGACAGGCTTACTTGCTTGGCATATATGCTCATCCCTAACGATGGATGGTATGTTGCCGTGTCGGAATCCCCAATATATTTCACGCTGCTTGTAAATTGGATGTCGCTCCAGTCAACATTGCTGTTCGATTCAAGCCTGAACGACAATCGGTCGTACTTTGCGACATTGATAGTAGAATCGACTATGCTATTGTTTATGTTTTGTCCGCTGTTTAATGTTTTGCATATAGTTGTTGTATATGTATATGAACTGTCTGTGGCGGAGTAATGCTCGTGTGTTAAGCAGTAGTTCAAAGTGTCGCTTTTAGCGCCAGAAATGAGATTCGCGGATAACTTTATATTGCCGTCCTTCATTGCCGTAAACGATTTTCCGTCCTGCACTACGGCATCCTCATCGTACCTGAAATGAAGCACACGCTTGCCATCGGCATCTTTTGTATTTATGGTATCAAGTCCTAATGCATTATTCGGCAGAGAATCAGTAACTGCATTGATTATTATTGACGACTTGATTTCTTCAACTGTATTTTCCTTGTCGGAATGTATGTGAAAGAAAATGTAGCCTCCTTTGGGTATATATAGCGCAGGAAAAGCGGTATTCCATTCTGCAGGACAACTCTTGTAAAAACAAGTGTCAGAACTGCTGTCTGGACTTACGACAGTTATGCCTTGTATAAGTTTGTCGTCAATATTATATATGTTATCTCCGATAGTTCTCTTAGTAATGACTACCACTTTATAGTAGCAGTCCAGTGGGCTTTCCCACATTATAACAGGGTCGCGCTTGGCACTTGACGATTCCACATCCAAGTCCGCTACGCCTACGTTTCCGTCATATCCGAAACTATAGCAGTTGTCGTAACTTATTTCGGTTGCTCCGCTGCTGCTTGACATATCTGTAAAACTTGGATTTCCGTTCTGGTTCGGAAAGTTCAGAAATACATTTCCATCGGATATGTAGTCGGCAAAACCATCACCGTTAACATCTATGAAGTAGTCGGTATTAATATCCTTTGACATTGAATAGGAATACCCAATCATACCGCTTACACGCCAAAACGACAATAGCAGTTCGGTTCCAATGCTGTGAGTATGGCTTGTCGATTTGCCAAGTCGAGGTATTGTCAATTGACTTGATGTATTTGAAAACAAAACGCTTCCATTATTTGCTCGCACTCCCTTGTAATATTTTACACCATTGCTTGCCGTCTTTTCTATACGGTCAACAATGCCGTCACCATTTAGGTCCATAATCTGTGACTTCTGGTTGTTCCGTCCAAATGTATAGTGATAGTTTATTCCAAAGGAGTTGCTCTTGCTGCTCAAAATCTCATCATTGAACCCGACACAAGCACTTCCTCCGCCAGTAATAGAATAACTTGTATTTTTACTTATATTGTCATCATTAGGGATGTTAATACCAAGTATGTTTATTGATTCTGTCGGAGAAATGTCCAATGTTGTCGCTTCTTGAAATTCAATCGAGTTTTCATCGTAATAGTCAAAAAAATGTACATAAAAACCTTGTCTCTGTATTTTATTCGTATAAACTATGGTGTCATTTTCCCTGATTGAATCTGTAATTTCCGCTATTGCTTTAAGCACTTTTCTTGATGCTACGCCATCTGCATATTCAAACCTGTAGCACTTTACGAATTGATTGTTGTATGTTATTCTTATCTTCGACAGAAAACTTATGTCCGATGTGAGAAACCCATATCTTGCAGACAATGGCGCGAATCCAGAAATTGTATCATACACAAATTTTATTACGTATGCTCCGCGCTCTGTTCCATAGTTGGTATATATTATGCTATCTATGCGAAACTGCTTAGCCCTATATGTAGTATCCAAAGTATCGGTGTATGTGTATCGTATAAAGTTGCCGTAAGTGTCGGTAGTCCTGGCAAGCCCCCATACGGCAATGTTGCGTAGCGAATCTTCCGACTGCAGGCGTGTATTATCCGAATCTCCATATACATATTCCACTCCGTCTCTGTCTATTACCTTCCACCAGTAGTTGCTTGTAGAGTCACCGTACCTTGTTATCTTGTCGAACCTGCCTTCCGTAAGATAGGCATATTTACATGCTCCAGATGTATTTCTTGCAACCGCTGTTTTTACATACAATGGTTTGCGTCGCGCTATGTTTTCAATGCCGTCAATCGTGTCCTCAACTATAAGTTCTCCATTTACAAGGTATGATTCGCTTTCTCGCAAAGCGGAATATGGCGGTGCGCCCCAACGAGTATCAACCGTTATGCTCGGTATGTTGAGGCTCCATCCCGTTCCCATTATTCCATCCTTTGTGTCACTACTGTACGAAATCGAAATCTGCGGAGTCATGCCATTCCTGCCAGTAGGCACTTTTATAGGAAAATTCATTGAACAGTTTCCGTTATTGTTTGCCGATGGCGGCTCCATTATGTTCATTCCTTCCAACGGATTGGCGTATTCAAGGTTTCTGATGCTTGTCGGGGTATAGTTTTCCGTTTCGGGGATTTCAGGCTGCCTAAGTATTCCGTTTATGAAGTCGGTAAAATGGTCTGTTCTTGAAATAATAAAGTGCCTTTCATAGTCAATGCTGTCAACAGGCAGATTTTCCCATTGCTGTTTTTCCTCATCATAAAAGAATGTCCTTATTTCTGACGGATAGTAGCCTTCGGGAATAAGGGATGTGTCATATCCAATGCTTAACTTTAAATTCTTTTCAAATTTCCCGTGAGGCATACAGCGGTAGCCAGCATAGTTGGAGGTGACATTTATAATGCTTGCATCAAGCGCAGGTATTTCTTCTCTGCGTAATCCCCAAATAATAATTTCTTTTTCTTCTTTTACCGCGCCTACAGGAACGTCAATGATAATTCCATCGGCAGAAATGGAACAAAGTTCCGTCC
The DNA here is from genome assembly GCA_902762455.1 of uncultured Bacteroidia bacterium. Lineage (GTDB taxonomy): Bacteria > Bacteroidota > Bacteroidia > Bacteroidales > ML635J-15 > Bact-19. The sequence continues at coordinate 7,698 of CACWOG010000011.1, forward strand.
CTGATATTATCTTCTTTACAAATAGCGTATCTTTTAAAGATGCATCTGCCTGCTTTTTGATAGTGTCACCTATTATTTCGAATATTTCAGTATTGACAAGACTTTTATCTGTTGAATCCACATTTATATTATCAACAGCGATAAATTTCTGCAAACATTCAGACTTTGGACTACTCTGTTGCAATGCAACAAGTCCAAAGATAAAGGAGACAATACCTAATATAATTACTATGCTTTTGTTGTTCATAATTCTATTTTTATTGCGTGACACAAATATAATATTTTCCTGAAATATGCAAAAAAATTGTTTAATGTTCTTTATCAATTTCATTATCCATTGTCAATTGTCCATTGATTACTATATTTGCAACACAAATTTTTGAAACTATGGCAAAGGTAATAGGACTTGGAAACGCATTGGTTGATATAATGACCGTTATCGACAGCGACAATGTTTTGGAGAAACTCAATCTGCCCAAAGGCAGTATGCAGTTGGTTGATAGTGAATTAAGTGAAAAGATACAGTTGGAGACAAGCGCATTTCCGCGCACTATGGCAAGCGGTGGTTCTGCCGCAAATACAATCCGCAGTCTTGCTAATATGGGCATCGAAACAGGTTATGTCGGCAAGATTGGTCCCGACGAGGTTGGCGACTTTTTTGCAAGCGATATGAAGCGTACTGGTGTTTTGCCACGACTTATAAAGAGCGAAACTCCAAGCGGACGTGCTGTGGCTCTCGTAAGCCAGGATTCGGAACGGACTTTTGCGACTTACCTTGGCGCAGCCGCCGAAATGACTGCTGACGATATTAATGCAACTACTTTTTTAGGTTACGACATACTTCACGTCGAAGGGTATCTGATTATAAACCACGAGCTTATAGAAAAGGCTATGTCGCTGGCAAAGGAGAACGGACTGAAGGTTTCGCTCGACTTGGCAAGCTACAATGTGGTTGAGGAAAATCTTGAATTTTTGCGCTATCTCATCGAGAAATATGTTGACATAGAAGATTGGAAAGCACGGTGCGTGGGTTAAGCACGGGAACTACAAGGACCTTGAGCCCGAATTCCCAGCAAAGCGCGTCGATACCACCGCCGCCGGTGACAATTTTGCAGCAGGCTTCATATACGGTCTTGTAAACAACTGGTCGCTCGACAAGTGCGTAATGGCTGGTAACATTATTGCAGGAAACGTTATCGAAGTCGTTGGTGCTACAATGGACGCAAAACGCTGGACGAGAATCAAGGACGAAATAGCAAAACTGGCGTAGAAATTAAAAAGACGGCAGACACGAAAACCGCATCTGTCGTCTTAAAATGTATTTATGCTGAGCCTGTCGAAGCAAACCCTATTTATTCCTTTACAATCCTGTCGCGAGCAATAATGTTGTTGTTTATAATGCATTATTTGCATATTGGATTGTTGCTTAAGGCAACGAGCTGAAGGTTACAAATCCTTATATTCTTACCTTCGGGATTGCCCATAGGGGCGAGCTAAAGGTTACAAATCCCGAAGGACGGGGATCTTGCGACACTTGTGAATTAGCGATTATTACAGACAATAATCCCCAAAATATTAAAACTATTCTTTTCATTATTCACAAGTTATTTCTTCCTGATATAAAAGTAAATTATTGTAATTTATTATTAATTCATAATTTCCTGGTTTTATATTGTCAATTGAATAATCTATATCAATGTGACAGACACAATCAGCTTGTGATTCGTATATTACCCTAAGATCTACATTAATGGTTTGGTCATCAATTTCCGATTCTGCCAAAACATTGTAAACTCCACAAGAAATACACAAATTATCAATTATCAATTCTAAAATGCCATTATCATAGTTAGATAATATTTCTTCATATACACCATTTCTTTGATTTTGGTGACAATCTGTATATGACAATTCCGTATTATGTGTTACAGGCGTAGTTCCTCCCTGCGGATTGGTGGTTGGGGTCTCTGTTGTTTGAGATGCTACTATTGTAGTCGTAGGATTTTCTACCTGCTCTGGTTTTTCGCAACCCATAAATGCTATCACCCCCATTGCTACAACAAGCAGTGATAATAAAACTGACTTTTTCATAATCTTACCTTTCGTTTAAATATAATTGACGCAAATATATGTATTATTTTCTATTGTGCAATAAAAAAATAGGATTGGTGCAATGCTTTGTGATTGGGCGGATAAAATATCCTTATATTCGAGCCTTCGGGAGTACAAATCCCGAAGGACGGTGTGCATATTCAAGGCAGAGCTTTGTATAGATTACGTCGCAAGCAAGAGCCTACAACTATCTTGAGTTCTGAACAGAAATCCATAAATATTATTTGATGAACTTCATAAGTTCGGCTTTCTTTGCGTCGTATTCTTCTTGAGTAATAATCTGAAGGTCAAGTTTTTCTTTCCACTTCTTGAGTTCCTGGATTGCAGCGTCCGAATCGTTCATCTTCGTCTGTATCTCGCCTACTGCAATTGCTTCCTCAAAGTTGGTGCAAGCAAGTCCACCTCTATTCAACACTAAGTAAATCTTGCATCCGCAGTTGTTCCTATTGTATGGGTCAACTGGTAGGCATTGAATCTTCTTGATTGTAGCAACACCACCGCTTCTGTTTTCAACCCTTTCGTAAATTTCTTGATTTGCAGCCGATTGCGCAGCCGTTGTGTATTCGTCTTCCGACAACGAACCGAGAATACTCGAGGTTACGTCCCTGAAATACACATAGTACTTACCATTTGTTGGGTAGCCGTATGTAATTGTAGAACCCGGCTTGTATGTAACTCCATCCGAAGCGGTGTATGCGGTTATGTTGTCGCCACCTTTTCTCCCTGTAAGGTCTTTTGCCGACACATGGTTTACAATGTCTTGATATGTAACTATTTGTGCCGATGCACACAAGCTGAGTGCTATGAATGCAATTGTAATAAGTTTTTTCATTTTATGTTTTTTTATTCGGGCGCAAAAATAACGAAAATGGTGATAGAATTATGGATAGATGGATTTTTTTATTAGCAGATTTATCCATTGTCATCCAGCCGACCTCGGTCGTTCCATTCCCCATAAATCTTGCCACAGCGTGCCGATGATATTAGCTTGTCAAGTTGACGTTGTGCATCTTCGTGGCGTTTCATCTTTTCGTAGAACCGGATGTTGTCAACGCGCACACGGACAAACAGTTGCGGACACGACTGCAAAAATTCCCAGACTTTTGCATCGGCTTGCAACTGCGAAAGTATCCAGTCGTCAATCTTGAAGTGGCTTTTGTCAATGTCGGGAAGAACAGAAATTCCTGCCTCGGTCATAAGCCCAAGCGAGATAAGCCTGCGGCAACGCGCCTTGTTCAGTTCCGTCCAGTTGCTGCCTTTGCGCCGTGGTGAAAAACGCGAATACGCAATACCATCAATTTTTCTACTGGTTGAATCTATCCATCCGAAACATAACGCCTCTTCAACAGCATCAACATACATTATCGTGTTTTCCTTTGGCGTCCACGAACGGTTTACCCGCAGATACATTTCTGTTTCCTGCTTGGCGTTGGCAAGATACCAGTCGCGCAGTTCTTGGCGTGTTGCTATGCTGAGAATATTTTGCATCTCGGGACGAAAGGATAATTCTTAATTTACAGACCTATATATAAAGTCGCTGTCGCCATATCTCAACACCATCATTTTTCGAGACAATTCTGCAACCTTGAAAGTCATTGCATTTATTTTCAAATAATTGCACTCTGGAATTGACCAATTGCCATAGATAGTGTCATTGCTTTTGATTTTTGTCAGGGAGCCGTCAGCAGAGAACTCATATTGCTCTGGAATTACACTAAATTCCTGATTTATGGAATAGTCGATGTAAGTATCGTTTATCCATTTGCGTTCTGTAAGAAGTTTTATTTGCCGTGTCATATTGCAGGAATTTTCGCACGACTGCACGAAAAGCAAAGCAAACGACATCAATATGATTACCAGAAGTTTTCGCATCTAGTCCACGCGCGAATTTATTGAAACTACGTGCTTCTCCACAATCTTCTTGCCTTCGAGGTTGAAAAGCTCGACATACACGATGTAAATTCCTGCCGGGCAAAGGCGGTTCTGTGCATCGAAGCCGTCCCACACGATATTGCCGACAGAACCAAGGCTTCGGTTATTTACAAGTGTCTGCACAAGCCTGCCGTTGGTCGAGTACACCGCAATAGTGCCGCTGTAGCCAGCCACATCGAGGCTGTAGGTTATGACAAGCTGGTCATCGTAGCCGTCGTTGTCGGGCGAGAAGACCTCGCTGCTCAAGGTTATCTGCGATTCAATCTCGCCAATCTCGTGGAACTGCGAATTTACATATCCAGGCGTTGCAAAACCTGCGTCCTGAGCTGCCGAATGCCAGTTGCTTTCGTCCGACGACGGCACATCGTAGTTTATCCTTTCGAGCGAAACACCGTCCTGCGAACTCAACAGCCTGTAATGCTGCGACTTGTTGTAGCTTACTATGTCAATGGTATCGAAGGCGCGACCTGTGATTATGATTGTCCCCTTGTCGTCGGGCATCGAAGGCATCTTGGCAACCTTGTAGAGATTTTCGGAGTGCTCGATTGTATAGTGGTTGTAAAGGTCGGCAATGTCGGTACTGAAAGCGCAATATTCCTGCGGAAGTATCAGTCGGCTGATATTTGTAATCTGGTACGAATCCTTCACGGAACCATCGTCGTTGGTGTTCGAAATCCACAAATCCTTCAGGTCGATGACCTTGTCGGAACGATTGTAAAGTTCTACAAAGTCGCTGCCACCAGAATAAGGATTGAACAGCAATTCGTTTATTGCCAAGTCGTTGTATTCCGCCTGCACGCCAATTCCAAACCTAATCTGCGTGTTAACCTCGACATTGTTTCCACTGCAGTCGATAATATTTTCGCTTACATTGAGCATATAGACCTTGCCAACTTGAATTTCTGCATCGAATTTCATTTTTACAACAGTAAGCTGAGGCTCAATAATTTTCACAAATGTCGGATTTCCAAATTCTTCCACACTGAAATTCTGCGTACTAATCATTTCAGGCAAAACCACTTCGCTGAAATACACGACCACGGTATCGTTTACCACCTCGGCATCGGTCGGATATGGCAAAATCCTGTCGGGATTGGTTGCGTTCACCGAGTTCTGCGTTCCTGGCGTACCGCCACGGCTATTGAGAGTAGAACGCCAGTTGGCTGCGCCTTCGCACGGATTGTCGAGGTCAACCATTTCGAGCGAATATCCGCCCTGTGCCTTGAAATTGTCGTCGTGCCACGACGACGAGAAGGTGAGCGTGTGGATTATATTGTCGTTCTTGTCATATAGCGAAATCGTTGTACCGCCTTGCGCAAACGACGGCATACCATCAACACCAACGACATTCTCAAAATCTTCGAATAGGAAAGCATTGTCGGCAGATGTAAGCACCAGATACGACTTGGCATTTATGATTACCGACGGTAAAGCCTTGGTCGTTGAGCCAAGCGCAATTTTCCAACCCGACAAACTTACGGCATTGTCGCTGCGGTTGTAAATCTCCACATACTTAGCATCGGGCAAACCGACCACAGGCGATGGCTTTGACATTATCTCGCTGACTACTATTGTGTTGAATGCAACTGGAACAGTTGAAAACTGCACCGTCTGCCTTTCCATGACATTTCCGCAAAGGTCGGTTATGTTTTCCACCGTAAGGTTGTAGATGCGGTTCTGCTCGAACGATACTCCGAACATAAGTACCAGCAAGTTGGGATTATTGGCATCCATTCCTGCATAAACGGGGTTGCCGTAGTCGTTGTCGAGCAAAAAGTTGTCGAGCGAAAGCGTTGTTGTATCAATGGTTTCGGAAAAAGTAAGATGCAGTTCGTTTGCCGAATTTATGCTCAAGTCCATGATGGAAGGAGCTGTTTCGTCAACATTTGGTCCGAAAATGGAATTTTGTCGTCCAGGTGTACCGCCGTTCTCGTTTTCGGATGCCCGCCAGTTGGTTGACTGCTCGCAACGGTTGTTCGGGTCGATGCGTTCGAGCGACCATCCACCGTCCTTCTTGCCTGCATTCCTGTACCATGCCGACGAGTATGTAATCTTGTCAACCTCCGACATAAACTCGTTGTACAGCGTGATGGTTGTACCGCCGTTTGTCAACGCAGTCGCCGAAAGACTTACAGGCAGAATGTTTGTGATGTCGTAGAAAAGCGTGTCGTTGCCGGTGCGACAAATCACCACATACTCCGACGGATACAGCGTATATGCATCGAGTGTTTTTGAAGTCGTGCCGATTTTCAAAGTCCAGCCTTCGAGGTTTATGGCATCGGGCGAATTGTTGTAAAGTTCAATGTATTCGCTTTCGGGCAGACCTACGACTGGTGTTGGGTCGGCCATTATTTCGTTGATAACCACCGAGCCAGTTCCAGCTTCGACGAAAGTCATCTGCGTAGTGGAAGTTGCCAAAGTATTTCCTTCGCTATCTGAGATTCCGCCGTATGTCAATGTGTAGGTTGTTCCGTTTGTGAAACTTCCAGCAAACTGCAAGACAATTTTTCGTGCATCGCCTTCCTGCAAAGTTGCAGAAGTTGCCTGACCTATGCCGTTGTCCATACTGAAATTGGTAGCGGAAACACTTTCCTCGTCGATTTCCTCATCGAACGAGAGCAGAATGCTGTTTTCGCTTGTGAAGCGTGCCGAAACCAATGTTGGTGCTTGCAAATCAACATTATATGATCCAGAAACAGAAATATCATCGAAATAGAATCCAGTGGCGCGTGTCTTGGAATACTTGCAGTGAACGCCAAAATAACTTGATGTAGCAACTGTCATATCAGTAACCTCGCCTTCAAGAGAATATTCACCAGCAGAATTTACATCAATATAAAGTTTCCATTGACCTTCGGATGAGCGTGTCACTTTGACTTTTATTGTATTTGACGAACCAAGCGAAAGTGTATCGGCCCCATTTATTATCTTTGTCGAAGACGAACCATTTTTCTTGTATAGGCAAACATTGTCGGGAGTGGAAGCTCCGCAAACACGCACAAAATATCCTGCTGTACAAGAACTTACAGTTGCATTGTCGGAAACAAGGTAAACATCGCAGTAATTTGATGTAGAAGGGTCAAAATCATATTTTACAGTAAACTTCCATTCCGCATTGTCGATTGCTCTTGATGCGGTAGAAAGCATGGCGGTTGAATTTCCCGTTGCATCAACATCGTTAAGTTGCAATTCCATATCTTCGTTCACGCGGAACTTAGTTGTTTCTCCCGTCCATTGTGGATTTGCTGTGAAGTCGCCATCCGAAAAATCGTCGGTAAAGCCACCATTGACCTGAGCAAACGCGCCCAAGCTAAGCAGCAACATTATTACAAGAGTAAATATTTTAATTTTCATTTGTCTGTCAATTAACGAACTATAAGTTTTTGCAAAAATACAATTTTATTTACGATTTTAGATTTTAGATTTACGATTTTTCCGCTCTACACTGTCATGCTGAATTTATTTCAGCATCTGCTATGCATCTCCTTTCGCCCCTTCGACTACGCACAGGGAGCTAAACACAAATGTCAACAAACAATAATCATCAGAAATACATTCCCACCACCATCACATCATCCGTCTGCTCCAAGTCGCCACGCCACAAGTCAAGCTTTGCAGACAAAAATTCCTTCGCCTTGTCGGGCTCCATCTGCGAACATTCCTGCAAAAGGGCGCGGAAACGCGAATATTTCAGTTTGCCTTCGGCACCAAACTGGTCGGGATAGCCGTCGGAGGAGAGGAAAACTACATCTCCAGACTTGATATTTATAATTTCTTCCGCAAATTCTTCATTTACAGCACTTCCCATTATTGCATTTGATGACTTGTACTCTCGTACTTCGGGCTTACAGGCTAACTGGCTAACAGGTGAGCAGTCGCACCCGTCGCCAGAAACAAGCCACATTTTTTGCTTGGAACCAAGAAAACGAACCTCGTTGCCACAAATGCGAAGCATCGACAGGCAGAGCGACTCGCCCTTGAGATTTTCGGCAGATGAAACAATTTCGCAGAACTCGTTGTTTATGAACGAGGCCATTTCGGGCAAAGTGTCGTACTTCTCGATTGCCTCGTACACCGACTTTATGCCCAGCACCGACAAAAATCCACCCGAAATACCGTGCCCAGTGCAGTCGCCCACAACCACATACGAGGCATCGCCTTTGGTCTGCGAAATGTAAAAGTCGCCACCTACGACGACTTTCGGCCGGTCTAGGACAAACATCTGCAAATTGCTTTTTGTCAGCCGATTGCTCATACAGCCAAGTTGAATTTCGCGTGCATAGTCGAGGTTTGAGGAAATTTCCTCGTCGCGCTGCTTGAGGTCGGCGTTGAGTTTTGCAAGCATCTTGTTCATGCGACTTTTCTTCACAAGCAAAAATGCAATGACAGCGATGAAAGTTAGTACGATAGCGATTATGGAGAAGAGGATTGCGTTGAGTGCCTTTTGATAGTTGAGTTCAAGTTCTAATTTTTCGCGCAAATACCTGAACTCCAGTTTACATAATCTTTCTGTTAAATCCGTATTAGATATATTTTCATCAAGAGAATAATATTCTTCTAGATAATAATTGGCTTTTTCATAATCTCCCATTTTTTCATAGAGCTCCTTGTATCTTTGAAAAAGTGTAACCTTTGCTTCTTCATAGTTATTTTCATTACAGATACTATCGACTTCAGATAGACAATTTAACGCCTTGCCATACTCATTCTCCTGTATGTATATGCTAGACATACTATTTAGTACCGAAACATAAATATATTTGTCCGTAACATCGTCAAGCGACTGCAATAATATTGAATAAGTATTCTTTGAATCTTCAATATTACCAGTAAAGTATTGAAGATAAGCCAAATTATTGTAGACAGCTACTTTAGTATTTACATCAGAAACTAAATTTAAAGCACTATCATATAGCATAAATATCGTATCATAATCTTCACTTGCATAATAAATGTTTGCTTTGTTTACCAATGATATTGCCAAACATTCGTCATCTTCTATTTTTTTTGCATGTTCTATAGCTAATTCAAAGTATCTTTTCGCTTTATCATTGTTGATGTACTCTTCATATATATTGCCAATATCATTATAAACTTGATATAAAACTCTATAATCATTAACCTTTTTAGCTATTTGTTCCGCCTTTTCATACAGATTTAGTGCCTCTATGAAATTTCCCGTTTTTTCCTTAACAATGCCTTTACTCCTGAAACCTACCGCCATCCAATGATATGACTTGCTTTTAAAAGCATGCAACAATATCGTATCTGCATAACAAACAGCAATATTGTTGTCAAATTTTGAATAATAGTCAAAAAGTTCCTCATAAATTGCAATTTTAACCGTATCTTCTACTGCCACCGCCAGTTCTCTTCTCAAACTATCCACATACTCATCCTGCGCAAAGCATCCCAATGCCAATACACAAAACAATATGCCCGTCAGGAAGTGTTTCATTTTCTCTTGAAAACTTTAGCGACAAACCTCTTGTACATCGCCGTCATATCTTCCGAAAGGTCGAAATACAAGGTCGGCATGACAAACAAAATGCAGATTACTGCCGAACGCACCGCCAAATCGAGTATCAAGTTGCCCAAATCGGGTATCAGCCACGACAGCACATAAGCCACCGCACCGAAAAGCAACACAAGCAAATGCTTCAGACAGAATGGATTAAATCCGAATTTCAGTCTTACAAAAGCAATCCTTACCACAGAGTACACAAGGAAGGACAGCATTGAAGCCACCGCCGCGCCTGTAATGCCATAAATCGGCAACAGCCATACATTGAAACCAAATATCAATCCAATGAGCATCACCATAATAAGCGTGTGATAGCGGTAATATCTGCTGTACTGGATAATCTCGCCGCTAACGCTTGCTGCCATCTGTATGAGGTGTGAAACGGCAATGAACAAAATTACCAGCCTGCCATCGGCGTATTCGGGCGGAAGCATTTTCAGAATGTTGTTGATGTTGCCCCACACCAGCACAAACAGTATTACGCCTATAATCAGCATATTAGTGGTGCATTTGCGATAAACCTTAAGTACCATGTCGTTGTCTCCGCTTTTGAACGACTCGGTAATCACCGTGCTCGAAATCCTTATTATCGACCGCCCCGGCAACAAAATCATCGAACCAAAATAAAAGGCGATGGAATACACGCCAGTGGCACTCAAGTCGCAATAATGATTGATGAAATAACGGTCAATCTGGTTGACAAACACCCCGCTGAAACTCGAAATCACACCAAAAAACGCCACCGAGCACATCGCCCGCACAAATTCACGCGTGAGCAACTTCTTCGATGGACGCAACGACATATTTCCCTGCACAATGAGCAAAATAAGCAGCAAAACTGTCGGAACTCCGTATGCAGCAACATAATAGATTATGAAGCCGTTGAAGTCGAGCACTCCGAAATAGAACAGCCCGATGCCTATGAGGTTGAGTATTCGCAGAAGGAACTCCTTGACAAACAAGCCGAACGACGAATTGTAGAACATCCGGTTATAGACATCGCTTAGCAGGTAGAATATTGTGATATAAATCAGTGGCAAAAGCAGGAAAACATAGTCGGCAAAGAGTTTCGACTTCTCAAGGTTCTGAGCCACAAGGTAGTCGCGTGCTCCGAAATATCCAGCAGTACAAACCAGCGAACCTACAATTCCCACTGCCACCAACAGAAACGGAAAGCCGTTGTGACCTTTCTCGGGGTTGCGGAAGTATGGGAAAAACCTGACTATCACATTGGTAAAGCCAAAACAACCGAACTGTCCCACAATCGACGACAAGGCTATGAGCAAGTTGGTAAGACCAATCTCGTCGGTAGTGAAAATCTGCGGCATAAGCAGGGCTACATTCACAAAACCTATGAATGCTCCGAGGTAGGAGTAAATCGAACCTTTTATTGTCTGTTTTGCAATGAGTCCCATAAATCGTAGATGCTTTTTTTCGACTTGATATTTTCAAATGGCAAAAGGTATGCTCCTGTAATACAATCCATTGAGCGTAAAGCCGACATAGCCCTGTCAAGTCCGAACGAACTGTAGTCGCGGACAATAAAAAGGTAGTCGAAGTTATGAAATTCGTCGATAAGGCAAATGCCGTTGTGCCTGTTTGATATTAGCAGGAGGTCGGACTTGCGGAAACTGTCGATTGCGTTTCCGTAAACCGAATAGGTATTTGGTTCTTGTTGTGCAACATTGTCGAACAGCGACATGGTCTGCTGCTGTTCCCTTTCCACCTCGATGCACGGAAGAAGGTAAAAGTCCATTCCAAATCCACGGACAAGACCAAACGCCAACTTGTAGTCAATTTCCGATGTCGATATACCAACAATCTGGAAATTCACATTAGGCATATAGTCCAATTTTACCTTCGAAGTCTTCATAGCGCAAACTTACATAAAAAATTATTGAATTTGGTTAAACTTATATATTTATTTTACATGGTTAAGTATTGTTTCTGGCGAGGTTCCCATCAAAGTAACAGCAGAAAGTTTCCTTCCCATATCCTTAATGGAATGTCCGCAATGATACAAAGAATCGTCAATAATCAACCATCGGTCATGCGATGGATTCAACCATATATGCGTTTCAATAACACCACCACACTTTGATGCATTATGAGCATCCCTTAACACAGACAAGTCCTTACCTGAATAAATGTCCGCAGAAACTTCTTTGTCTCGCACATCAAGAATATCAAAAGTCGCAGCATCAATGTACGCATCTATAACAACAATTCTATGTTGTGCGCTTTTGATGAGCTTCTCTAGTAATACACGAGCTTCAAAAAAATCCCCATTGAAAAACACCTGTTCAACTGGTGGCATATTGGTGCGAACAAAAAAATCTATTTTTTCTTGATGCTCTTGCAAAATAGTTTCATGACTAGAAAGCCGCCTGTCTATGCGTTCTTCCATTGCTATCAATCGTTGATTAATAGCATAGCCTTTCAATATATATTCTTTTAATACCGTGGTTGCCCAACGACGGAATTGAGTGGCATTTGCACTATTAACGCGATATCCGATGGAAATAATCATATCTAGATTGTAGTAATCAATACTGCGATTTACTTGCCGGTTGCCCTCTTTCCGAACTACTCTAATTTTTTGAGTAGTTGACTCTGGTTCTAATTCATGAGTTTTGTAAACATTTTGTATATGGTATGTTATATTGTTCTCTTTTACATCAAACAAAATTGCCATTTGCTGCTGGGTCAACCATACCGTTTCATGCTCCAATTTGACCTCCAACGAAACTTGGTCATTAGGTTGATATAAAACGATTTCGCCCTTGCTCTGCGGACTAGTTATCAGAATATTATTGTCGTTTTGATTCATAACGATTCAAGATTTTCATTTCCCATTCCCTTTTTCAAACTCCTCCATCTCCATACTTGCCTCCTCCCACACGCTCATCTGCTGCTCGAGCTCCTTGTTCAGCTTGCCCGACATCTTGTAGGCGGTTTCCAACTTCTGCTGTTCGATGGCTGGATTCGACATAAGTTCGTTAAGACCAGCAATTTCCGATTCAAGCCTTTCTATTTCGGCTTCGGCTTTGTCAATACGGTTCTGTATGGCGCGACGGCGCTTGTTCAGCTCTTTGTTTTCAAGATACTTCTGCTTGTTGTCGGAGATTCCCGCTTCGGCTTTTGCCTCGGCAAGCTTGCGGTCCTTAATCTCAATCTCGCGCATATCCTCAATCTTCTTGTTGCGCAGAAAATCGTATATGCCACCCACATGCAGGCGGATTTTCTTATTCTTGAACTCGTAAACCTTCGACACAAGTCCGTCGAGGAAATAACGGTCGTGCGAAACCACTATCAGCGTGCCGTCGTAGTTCTGGAGTGCTTGCTTCAGAATATCCTTTGAGCGGATGTCGAGGTGGTTGGTAGGCTCGTCAAGAACAAGCAGATTGTACGGTTGCAACAGAAGTTTTGCCAGCGACAGACGCGAATGTTCGCCACCCGACAGCACCTTCACCTTTTTGTCAATGTCCTCGCCCGAGAAAAGGAATGCGCCGAGAATATCCCTGATTTTTGTGCGTATGTCGCCAACAGCAATGCGGTCAAGTGTTTCAAAGACAGTTAATTCTGGGTCAAGGAGTTCGTCTTGGTTCTGTGCAAAGTAGCCAATATTTATGTTGTGTCCGATTTTCAGTTCGCCCGAATACTCGGTTTCACCGATGATGACTTTCGACAAAGTTGTCTTTCCTTCGCCGTTTCGTCCGACGAAAGCAACCTTTTCACCACGCTCAATCACAAGGTCAATCTTATCGAGGATAAGGTTGTCGCCATAGCTTTTGCTTAGTTCCTTGGTTTCGACCACAATGTCGCCCGAGCGCGGTGCCGTGGCGAACTTTATGTGCATAGCGGCGTTGTCGAGGTCATCCACTTCGATGATGTCCATTTTTTCAAGCTGCTTTATGCGCGACTGAACCTGATTTGACTTGGTGGCCTTATAGCGGAAACGCTCGATAAATTCCTCGGTGTCCTTTATTTGCTTCTGCTGGTTTTCGTAGGCTGCAAGTTGCTGTTGCAGGCGTTCCTGCTGCAAAACCTTGAACTTTGAATAAGGAACCTTGTAATCGTATAGTTTTCCGAGATTTATCTCTATGGTGCGAGTTGTAACATTGTCGAGGAAAGCGCGGTCGTGCGAAATTAGCAAAACTGCGCCCTTGTATGCCTGCAAAAAGTCTTCGAGCCACTGAATTGACTCAATATCAAGGTGATTGGTAGGCTCGTCGAGAAGAATGAGGTCGGGACTTTGCAGAAGAATCTTTGCAAGTTCCACCCTCATGCGCCAGCCACCGCTGAACTCAGCAATCTTGCGGTTGAAGTCGCTACGCAGAAAGCCCAAGCCTTTCAGAATCCGTTCGATTTCGGGTTCCATATTGTTCACACCGACGATTTGCAAGTGTTCGTTGAGATGAGCAAGGTTTTCAGCAGCCTTTATGTACGATTCGGAAGTGTAGTCGGTACGAGTTTCAAGTTCAGCAGCAAGGCGGTCGATTTCGCGCTGGATTTCTGCGATATTGTCGAAAGCCTTCTTGGTTTCCTCAAGCACAGTATTTTGCGTTGAAGCAAGCGCCATCTGCTGTGGCAGGTAACCAATTGTTATTCCCGACGGCTTCGACACGCTTCCTTCGGTTGGCGTTACTATTCCGCATATTACTTTCAGCAAGGTGGACTTTCCTGCGCCGTTCTTTCCGACCAAACCTATGCGGTCGCGACGGTTTATCATAAATCCGATGTTGGAGAATAGCTCGAATCCCCCAAAACGAATGGTTATATTGTCGATTGATAGCATTTCCGAAATTTTGCGCGAAGTTAATGGAAAAAGTTGGAATAGTTTCCTAAAATCCTTTTATCCATTGTCAGTGAGCACATATATCAATAAATCAAACCAATAATCTAGATTTTACTCAGTATGGGTTTTATCTATTTCACTGAAAATATACCGCTCATCGTATTCGATTCCGAAAATCTTTAGAAGTTCTTCGTATTCCTCTCGGAATTTTTTGACCTTATGATGTTGTTTTCAAACCCCCAAACGGCGCAGCCATTTAAACTATTAAACCTTTAGCATTGCGTCGCTACAAACACTGAACCCTTGAACTATTAACCCTTAAACTATTGAACCCTTATTCGATTATACATACGCAAAATTTTGCGTCCTCTACAGAAACTTTTCTTACCTTTGCCCTCCAAAAATTTATTTCAAATTGACTGCTGAAGATATTATCGACTCATCAATCCCCAGTGTAACTACCGAATATTCGTGTTCGCGGGTGCTATCGCTTATGGACACGTTCAAGATGTCGTATTTGCCAGTTACCGAAAATAATATATATATAGGTATAATCTCCGAAGACGAAATCTACGACAAGGAAATGTTCGACGAACCCTTAAAGGACTTTGGTGTACTGAAATCCCCTTACGTTGGCGCATCGCAGCACATCTTTGATGTTTTGGCTGTAGCTTCGCACTTTTCACTACCTATAGTACCCGTAATCAATTCCGAACGTAAATATCTGGGGTGCATAACATCTGCAAAACTTCTGGAAGCATTAGCAAAAATTACCAATGTCAATGCCAAGGGTGCTGTGCTTGTACTCGAGATGGGCATTCACGACTATTCGATGTCGGAAATTGCACGGATTGTAGAATCGGAAAACGCAAAGATAATTTCATCGTATATTACTGAATACGAAGATTCTACGAGGATGGATGTTACGCTTGTGGTAAACAGGACTGAAATATCGCCAGTGGTAAAGTCGCTCGAACGATACGGCTACAAGGTAAATGCCTTCTTTTCGGGAAGCAATATGATTGACGATTTCTACCGCGACAGGTACGAATTACTGATGAACTATATGAAGATATGAGGAAATTTCTTCTCGTGCTGTTGCAAATGCTTTGTCTTTCGGGACTTATGGCGCAGGAACGCTACTTCCGCGTGGCAGACATTTCAATTTCGGGGAACGAGAAGACCAAACCGCAGACAATTCTCCGCGAGTTCCGCTATTCAGTCGGCGACAGCATTCCAGAATCAAGCCTCGACAAGGAAATACAAAACTTTACCGACAACCTGCGCAGGCTTATGTTGTTCAACAACGTGGAAGTGTCGTGTAATGACGCTGATAGTACCGGTGCGATTGCCGTTGGAGTGAATGTTACCGAACGCTGGTACTACTGGGTATATCCGATTCTTGAAATTGCCGACCGCAACCTGACATCGTATTTCTACTACAAGGATTTCAAGAAGATAAACTACGGCGTAGCTTTCGACTGGCTAAATTTCCGCGGTCGCAACGAGATGCTAAATTTCAAGGTACGGCTGGGCTACAAGGAACATTACGCCGTTTCGTACCAGAAGCCAAATATGGGCAAAAACAAACGTAGCGGAATATGGATACGGACAGAATTTTTCAGGCAGAAAAAGGAGATTGCCTCGGTGGAGGACTGCAAGCCTGTGTATGCCGAGAACGAAAGGAAATATATCCGCTGGATGTTTGATGCCGGGGCGGGCTACGTGTTCCGACCCGACATGAACTACGAATTTTCGCTGTCGCTGTCATACCAGCACATACGAAGCAACGACTCGTTGCTACTGGCGACGGTTTCCCCCACGCAGAACTTCATTGTGCCTGCGCTAACCTTTGACTACGACAACCGCGACAGCAAGGTCTGTCCAACCACAGGATTCCACGCAGAACTCGATGCAAAAATTTATACCGAATTGGCATACAGCACTTTTGCATTTGCAAACCTCGGTTTTGAGTACAACATACCAATATGTTGCGACCGGCTTTTTTACCACGGAGCACTGAAGCACAGCCAGTTCTTCGGCTCACACGACGGCATTCCCACAAACCAGCAAATCGAACTGTGCCGCAACAACCTTATACGCGGATTCGACTACTATTATATAATAGGTAGGAATTTTTCTGCTTTCCAAAACACTTTCAGCGTTAAGATACTGAAAAGGCGCGACTTTATGTTGCCCAAGTGGATTCCAGCGAAGTTCAGAAACCCATATATACAGATATATGTCGATTTGTTTGCCGATTTGGCATATTGTAGTAATTTTGCACCCGCTTTTGAAACGGCAAACCCTCTGGCTGGCAAACCGATATATTCGGCAGGCGCAGGACTGAGCTTCGAGACCTACTACGACCGTGTACTGAAGGTTTATGCCGCGTACAATGGCAACTTTAATTTTTTCGGCGTTTTTGTTGACTACAGGACACCTATTTACAAGAAATTTTAAGACAATTTGGAAATATGAACATAGCAATTCACGGACGGAACTTCGGAAGCAATTTCAGCGGAATGCTGATGCAGTTGTTTGAGATGTTGAAGGAATACGATATGAACTTGTATGTCAACGAAAAGTTCTATAACTTTATGGTCGAGAAGACCTTGTTCCGTCCCGAAGTGAAAGGCTTGTATTCCGACAAGTTGCCCGAAGATGTCAAGTTCGACTTTATGCTCAGCATTGGTGGCGACGGCACTTTCCTCGAATCGGCTACTTTTGTCGGTGCTTCTGGAATACCGATGCTCGGCATAAACACCGGCAGACTTGGCTTCCTTTCGTATGTCAATTCGCAGAATATCCGTAAGGCTATCGAACAACTTGTAAACAAAGAATATACGATTGAAAAACGAATGTTGCTCGAGGTGTCTGCCGAAACACCGTTCTATGGCAACATAAATTTCTGCCTCAACGACTTTTCCATCCTAAAAAAGTCGCGTTTGAGCATGATAAAAATCAAGGTGTCGGCAGACGACAATTATATTAATACCTACTGGTCCGACGGACTGATAGTTTCGACCCCAACAGGCTCTACGGCATATTCGCTAAGTTGTGGCGGTCCGATTGTCACTTCGCAGTCGAATGTTATGCTAATTACGCCGATTGCTAACCATAATCTTACTGTTCGTCCTTTGGTGATTTCTGCCGATTCTGAAATAAAAATTTCTGTCGACTCAAACGAGGGAACTGTCTTAGCATCACTTGATTACAAGTCATATCCTATACGTAACCTAAAACAAATTACAATTCGTAGAGCAAAATTTCACATAAATTTTGTGAATTTATTTAAAAATACATATTTTTGCACCCTAAGAGAAAAACTTATGTGGGGTGTTGATTTAAGAAACTAACCGCATATATATTGTTGAATATTAGATAGTTATAATTGTTAATAAAAAGATGAAAAGATTTTCAATCTTGCTAGTTTTTCTGACGTTTGCGACGATTTCGCTCGTTGCGCAGACGGGAGATTGGAGAAGATATAGGCACGAATTCGTTTTTGGAGCAGGCACTGCTGCATTTATGGGCGACCTTGGTGGAGGTAAAGGTGTCGGTACTCATTTCGTAAAGGACTTTGATATTCAGGCAAATCGTTGGGCTTTTATGGCAGGTTACGGATATAAGCTTTCCGACAGGTTTGCTTTACGGACTGGTATTTACTATGGTCGTGTTTATGGAAGTGACGAATTCACTCCCGATTATGCACGTAACGGACGTAATCTCAGTTTCCGTTCTCCTATCATTGAATTGAGCGAAGTTGTTGAGTTCTCTATTTTACGTGAAAGATTTGGACATAGGTACAATATAAAGAAAGCTAAAGGTAGAAGACCGATGCCGAACTTGTACATTTTTGCTGGTATTGGCGGTTTCTATTTCAATCCTAGAGCACAATATTTGCCGACCGATGCTAATGGAAATCCAGATGAGTCGAATCCGGATTATGGCAAATGGTACTCATTGCAACCATTAGGAACAGAAGGACAGGGTGTCGTTTCTACACGTCCAAAGTATAGCAGAATACAGATGTCAATACCGTTTGGTGTTGGTCTTAACTGCATGTTGACCAAGAGCTGGGGAATCGGCTTCGACTTCGGTTTCCGTTACACCCTTACCGACTATATTGACGACGTAAGCAGCACATACGTTGACCCGGACATATTTGAAGATCCTATTGCAAGTTATTTCAGTAATCCTGATAGTAAGTATAGGGTTGGCGCTGGTGAACAGCGTGGCGA
Source organism: uncultured Bacteroidia bacterium (assembly GCA_902762455.1). Taxonomy (GTDB): domain Bacteria; phylum Bacteroidota; class Bacteroidia; order Bacteroidales; family ML635J-15; genus Bact-19. Next base: position 26,308 of record CACWOG010000011.1, read on the forward strand.
CAGCAACTGGAACGACGCCTATATGTTCCTTACCATAAAGGCAACCTACAAGATTAATTCTGTTCATCGAGGCAGATCGAAATTTTAAGATAATTTTAAAAATATTTCTGATGGTTCTGCGTTATATCCAATATGGATAGGAAGAATATTAGAGCATATAAACTTATAAAACAAATGACGGTAACGGCGTTACTGTCGTTTGTTTTTTTGTTTGGAACCCTGTCTGCCAATGCACAATATGGACTTGAAATTGGTTTCAACGGAGGAGTATCGTACTATATGGGCGACATAAACTACGCTCGGCAATTCTACCATCCAAGGCATAACATAGGCGCTACGCTCAAGTTCCATTTCGGCGAACGTATTGACTTGAGACTCGGATATTTCAACTCGAGACTTGTCGGCAACGATGCCGATTTCAAAAATGTGTTCCAGCAGGTTAGAAACAAGTCGTTTGCTGTCACAATAGATGAGATTTCCGCAATGGCCGAAATTAATTTCCTGCCATACATCTACGGCGACGTCACCCGCAATAGCTTTACGCCATACGCACAGCTCGGAATTGCAGGTACTTTCGTCGGAAGAACCGCCAACGACGAGGACTTCTTCACAATGGCAATACCTTTCGGATTCGGATTCAAAAAAAACATACTGCCAAGGCTGGTGCTCAGCATCGAATGGGGATTCCGCTGGACAATTTCGGATATGATTGACGGCATCACAAACGAAAGCATAAAGAAGGACTACGAAATTGCATACGGCACACCGCTTACAGAGGACATAAACATGAAACAACTGGGATTTCGCTATACAAACGATTGGTATTCAGTGGCTTTGGTTGGAATTTCGTACACATTTAAGATTGGCGGGCTTGGTTGTCCTGCATATTACAAAAGACATCAGAAGTAGAAATGAGTTTACTGGAACAAATAGATAGGTCGAAACTTCCGCAGCACGTTGCATTCATAATGGACGGCAACGGACGCTGGGCAAAAAGGCAGGGACAAATCAGGCTTTTCGGACATAGGCGTGGCGTGAAAACCGTAAAGGAAATGCTTACCGCTGCTGGCGACCTAGGGATAAAATACGTTACCGTATATGCCTTTTCTACGGAAAACTGGAGCCGTCCTGCCGACGAGGTAAGCGGTATAATGGGACTTCTCTCAAGCGCAATCGACGACGAAATAGAGAACATGATGAAGAACGGCGTCCGCGTTTCGATGATTGGCGAGATGGAACGTCTGCCGAAATACCTTCGCGAAAAAGTTGCATACGTCATCGAAAGGACTAAAAACAACACCAAGCTCAATTTCATCGTGGCACTCAGCTACAGCGGACGATGGGACATTGTGGAGGCTGTGAAGAAGATTGCCGCCGACTGTGTCGAAGGTAAAGTTTTGCTCGAGAGCATCAATGGCGATATGTTTTCTGGTTACCTTTCCACCGCCAACGTCCCCGACCCCGAACTTATGATAAGGACAAGCGGAGAGTCAAGGATTAGCAACTTCCTTCTGTATCAGCTTGCCTACAGCGAATTATACTTTACCGATGTGCTTTGGCCCGACTTTGACAGGGAGGAACTGTACAAGGCTCTGATTAGCTACCAGAACAGGGAACGCCGATTCGGAAAAACCAGCGAACAAGTAAAAAAGTAGCGGTATGAGAAGATTTGTTTTGATATTGTTGATGTTTGCTTTCGCGGTTTCGGCGGCGAATGCTCAAAATATACATTCAAGCAGTAGCAGTGTCGATTATTTGTCGCCCAAGGAGTATGAGATTGGCGGTGTTACAATATCGGGAGTGCAGTATCTCGACCAGAACGTGCTGCTATATCTTACTGGGCTTGAAATCGGAAAGACAATATCGGTCCCCGGACAGGACATTGCCGATGCCATTAAGAAACTTTGGGAGCAGGGGCTTTTCTCCGACGTGAAAGTTTCTGTCACAAACACTATCGGCAACAAGATTTTCCTCGACATTTACCTTGAAGAACGTCCACGACTGTCAAAATTCTCGTTCAAGGGTGTAAAAAAGGGCGAAGCCGACGACATCCGCGAACAGATAAAGCTGACGAAAGGCTCGCAGGTTACCGAGAATATGAAACTTACATCGGAACGCTATATCAAGGACTTCTTTATAGACAAGGGATATTTCAATACCGAAGTCAACATAATTGAAGAACAGGATTCTAGCCTTGCAAACAGCGTCAGCCTTGTTTTCGACATAAAGAAGAACCAGCGCATAAAGATTAACGACATTATTTTCGAAGGCAACAATTCGATAAAGGATGCAAAACTTCGCCGCAAAATGAAGGAAACTAAGCGCAAGACCTGGTACAACATATTCAAGGCATCGAAGTTCATCCCGAAGAATTACGCCGAGGACAAGAAAAAGATTATCGAAAAGTACAATGAGGAAGGTTATCGCGACGCACTTATAACCTACGATTCGATTTCGCCATACGACGAGAAGACCATCAACCTTTATATCGGCATCGAGGAAGGACACAAGTTCTATTTCCGCAACATAAGCTGGCTTGGAAACACTATGTATTCGTCGGAGCAGTTGTCTCACGTGCTTGGCATAAAGAAAGGCGATGTTTACAACAGCAAAGTGCTTGACGAAAAGTTGCTTTACGACCCTGTAGGCGTAATGGCTCTGTATCAAGACAATGGCTATTTGTTCTCAAATGTTCAGCCAATTGAAGTGCTTGTCGAGAACGACTCCATCGACCTTGAGATGCGAATATACGAGGGCAAGCAGGCTACAATCAACCGCGTGACCCTTGTGGGCAATACCCGTACAAACGACCACGTCATAATGCGTGAGGTGCGTACCCGCCCCGGAAGCCTTTACAACCGTTCAGAGGTTCAGCGTACAATCCGCGAACTTGCACAGCTCGGCTATTTCGACCCCGAAAAACTTAATGTCGATTTCAATCCAGACCCAGTTTCGGGTACGGTTGACCTTGAATATACCGTAGAAGAAAAGCCATCAGACCAGATTCAGGTTTCAGGAGGCTATGGCTCGGGAATGTTCGTTGGTACTCTGGGCGTTACGTTCAACAATTTCTCATTACGTAATATCTTTAATGGCAAGAGTTATCGCCCATTGCCAACTGGCGATGGCCAACGATTGTCATTACAGGCTTCAGCAAGTGGGCTTTGGTATCAGAACTATAGCTTTTCATTTGTTGATCCGTGGTTTGGCGGCAGGAAGCCAAATTCGTTCTCAGTATCGGTTTACCATTCAAACGTAAGGCAATATACAAGCAAGGAAGAGGCAAAAGAAGAGAGAAAAACATTTAAGGTTACAGGTGCCGGCATTGGTTTAGGTCAGCGCTTACAAGTTCCAGATGATTATTTTACTTTGTATCTCGAATTGTCGTATAAGCGCTACAACATCAACAACTATGGTGACTACGCTATGATTTTCAACAAGGGTGTCTCAAATAACTTGTCGATAAAGGCAGTACTTGGTCGTTCATCGTCGGGACCAAACCCGATTTTCCCGACTATGGGTTCCGAGTTCTCGGTATCAGCAGAACTTACACCACCGTATTCATATATGAATGGCAAGGACTACACCGACCCCAACATGACATTGCAGGAACGTTACAAATGGATAGAATACCATAAGTATAAGGCATCTGCCAAGTGGTTTACAACGTTGTTTGGACCAAAGGACGGAAGTTCGCGGGCCTTGGTGCTTGTCACAAAGGCAGAATTCGGTTTGCTCGGAATGTACAACAAGAACGTCGGCAAGTCGCCGTTTGAATATTTCCAGTTAGGTGGCGACGGACTTTACGGCTACAACCTGTACGGTGCAGAGAATATTGGTCTGCGCGGTTATTCCAACCAGTCGCTTACACCTGCGGCAAACGGTTATGTATATAACAAATATACAGTCGAACTTCGCTACCCGATGTCGCTCAACCCGAATGCAACATTCTATGCAATTGTGTTTGCCGAGGCTGGTAACTGCTGGCATTCAATCGAGAATTTCCGCCCGTTCGATGTCAAGCGTTCGGCTGGTGTAGGTGTCAGGGTCTATATGTCGATGATTGGTCTTATCGGTGTTGATTGGGGCTACGGCTTCGACGAAGTACCCGGAGCACCAAACGCCAACGGCAGCCAGTTCCACTTCGTGATTGGACAGAATTTCTAAAATGGAACGATTATTGTAAATGGAACAAGTCGGATATGTTATAAATGAATTTTTTGAATTAACTTTGCAAAATTGTTGAATCAATGGGCAGAAAGGCGGAAGGAAGAAAAGGATAAAAAAAGTAAAGACGCAAAATTTTGCGTCTCAACAGAACGGCGAAGCCCTCAACGAAGTTAAACACAGAAACGGGCTTTAGCCCATAAAACGGCGAAGCCATAAGAACTTAGAAACTTTAAAACATTAGGGATATGAAACGAATTATTTTACTTGCAGTGGCCATTTTGTTTGCAACATTTGCATTCAGCCAGAAATACGCATACGTTGATACTGAATACATTTTGAACAACATTCCAGTTTACGAATCGGCAAAGACTCAGCTCGAAGACCTTACCAAGGAATGGAAAAAGGAAATTGATGCAAAAAAGGCTTCAATCGACCAGATGTACCAGAACTACCAGTCGGAAAGAATACTTCTTACCGAGGAACTTCGTGCAAAACGCGAAGATGAAATAATGAAGAAAGAACAGGAACTCAAGCAGTTGCAGCAGAAGTATTTCGGCGAAAGCGGAATGCTCTACAAGAAGCGCGAAGAGTTGATAAAGCCCATTCAGGACGACATCTACAATGCAATAAAGGAAATTGCAACCGAAGGCAACTATGCAGTTATCTTCGACACTGCAAACAACCTCAATATGCTCTACACCGACCCACGTCACGACAAGAGCGATGAAGTTTTGAGAAAATTGGGTTACAAGAATTAAAGTGTTAACAATAAATTTTTTGAATAGATGAGAAGATTAATTTTAGTATTGGTATTGTGCGTGAGCAGCATATTTGTGTTCTCACAGAAGGCAGTTAAGTTGGCTCATGTCGATGTGCAGGCAATTTTCGGCGAAATGCCCGAGAAAGCTGCTGCAACCAAGGAAGTGGAAGATTATGCAAAGACCCTCGAAGACCAGATGCAGGTGATGTACAAGGAATACGAGACTAAAATGAAGGAATACAGTGAAAACAAGGACTCTTGGTCGGCTCTTATCCGTCAGGACAAGGAAGAAGCAATAATGTCGTTGCAACAGCGTATCCAGAATTTCCAGCAGCAGGCCGAAACCGACCTTCAGAACCGTGAGGCCGCTTTGCTCGAACCAATCACCAACAAGATTAAGGATGCCATTACCGCAGTGGCTTCGGAACAAGGTTTCACATACGTTTACGACAAGACCACCTTGCTCTACACATCGCCCGATGCTACCGACATCACCAACGACGTAAAGGCAAAGCTTGGAATAAAGAAATAAATATTTAATGTTGTCATTCCGCAAAACAAAGCGAACAGGCGCAGGAACGAGCCTTGTGAGCCTGTTTATGCGGAATCTCCTTTATATGGGGGATTCCGCACAGTCGAACAATATACGCTCCTCGTTCCGTATCGCGTTATTGTTCTGACTTGTGGAATGACGTTTCACCATGAACGAAAACAGCCCCATAGGAGTATTCGATAGCGGAATAGGCGGACTTACAGTCCTTCGCGAACTTCTCGTCGAACTTCCCGATGAGGATTTCATCTATTTTGCCGACAGCAAGAATGCCCCGTATGGTCCTCGTACTGTAGAGGATGTTACAGCATTGTCGTCGCGGATTGTGCAGTTCCTCGTGGACAAAGGTTGTAAAATTGTGGTCATTGCCTGCAATACGGCAACAGCAGCGGCAGTTTATGCTATGCGTAAGGATTTCAAGGTTCCAATAGTAGGACTTGAACCAGCCGTGAAGCCCGCCTGCCTGAAAACCCGTACAAGACACGTAGGCGTTCTGGCGACAGAAGGTACTTTCCGTGGCGCTCACTTCAAGAATACCAGCGACAAGTACCGCAAATATGTTTCGTTACATTTGGAAATTGCCAAGGAGCTTGTCGAACTTGCCGAGCGAGGCGTTTTCAGTGGCAACGAGGTCGATGCCATAATCGAGAAATATGTTGCCCCTCTAAAGCAGAACAATGTTGACCATATTGTGCTAGGCTGCACCCATTATCCGTTTTTCCGTCCTGTAATTGAGCGTGTTGCTGGCGACGGAATAAAAATCATAGATTCATCGGAGGCTATTGCCCGTCGCACCAAGGATATACTTATGACAACCAATATGATGCGTACAGAAAATCCACATCGAACAGTCAGTCTGTATTCATCCGACTCTCCCGAAAAGCTTTCACTTATTGCAAATGCCTATCTCCACGAGCAGGTAACAATTGAGGGAAACGTAAATATATAAGGCGAAAAGAAGACCAGTCTCTATGTCTGCAAGTCTGTATGACTGCTAGACTGCAAGCCTGTTAGCCCGTCTGCCTGTTAGCCTCGCCTAAGCCAAATACTTCTTCTTATTGAATACACTTTGAAGTTTCATCTTCAGCACACCGAAAATGGCTTCGCCAATGATTCCTCCGCTCATCTTCGACGTACCCTTCTGTCTGTCGGTAAAGATTATCGAGACTTCCTCAATCTTGAATCCGTGCAGCCACGACTTGAATTTCATTTCAATCTGGAAAGCATAACCAATCATCCTGATGTGATCGAGGTTTATGGTTTCGAGCACCTTGCGGTTGTAGCACACGAATCCGGCAGTGGTGTCGTTCAGTTTCATTCTTGTTATGAACCTTACGTATTTCGAAGCGAAGTACGACAGCAGAATACGTTTCATTGGCCAATTAACGACGTTCACGCCTGTCTTGTAGCGAGAACCTACTGCAACATCGGCACCTTCCTTGCAAGCTTTGTAGAGATTTTCAAGGTCGGCTGGATTGTGCGAAAAGTCGGCATCCATCTCGTAGATGTATTCGTAGCCATTCTCAAGGCACCATTTGAAACCAGTGATGTAGGCGGTTCCAAGCCCAAGTTTTCCCTTGCGCTCTAGTATGAACAGGCGTTCAGGGAATTCGGACATCAGTTTTTTCACAACATCGGCAGTTCCGTCGGGCGAACCATCGTCAACAATCAGAATGTCGAATCTAGTATTGAGACCGAAAACAAAGCGGATAATTGCCTCGATGTTCTCGATTTCGTTGTATGTCGGTATTATGACTATGTTTTCTTTCATGAACAAACTTTTAAGGTTGCAAATTTAGTTTAAATTTCGGATATGGAAGAAATAAGAAGATAAATGTTCGCTATTGTTCCTATATATATTAATAGGTATTCCCATTTTTTGCAAGTCTAGACATATACTTTTCGTGGTATCTTAAAAGGATTGGTTTGGGAATGGCTTGCTTATTTTGCTCCATTTTTCCGAAGTCTTGCGAAGAAAATGACGTTTGCCCTCCTTTTGACCAGCCTAAAAAAGGGTAAAGTTGGTGTGTTTTTATGCCTGTTTTGCGAAAAAATAAGGAAAATCTGTCTTTGTAAAATATTGATAATTAACATATTGTAAAATATTTTCAACTTTTTTGAAAAAAAAGTGAAAAAAGTTTTGGTGGTAATGAAAAATGCTATACTTTTGCAATCCCAAACGATGAGGGACGGAGGTCATCCGGAAGACATCGGGTGGGGAAAAAGTTCTTTGAAAGATTGACAAGTAGCAAAAGATAAAGACAGGTTAACAACTTTGAAGATTCTAATAGAGTTTATTCAGGGAATTGGAGACGGGACGACTTAAAAGACACGACTTAAAGGTCGTAAAGATTATTAATTACAATGAAGAGTTTGATCCTGGCTCAGGATGAACGCTAGCGGGAGGCTTAACACATGCAAGTCGAGGGGCAGCGCGGGTGGCAACACCTGGCGGCGACCGGCGGACGGGTGAGTAACACGTATGCAACCTGCCCTGCACAGGGGAATAGCCCGGAGAAATCCGGATTAATGCCCCATGGTCCACTGGGTCCGCATGGATCTGGTGGTAAAGATTCATCGGTGCAGGATGGGCATGCGTTCCATTAGCTAGTTGGCGGGGCAACGGCCCACCAAGGCGACGATGGATATGGGGTCTAAAAGGATGGTCCCACACATTGGCACTGAGATACGGGCCAAACTCCTACGGGAGGCAGCAGTGAGGAATATTGGTCAATGGGCGAGAGCCTGAACCAGCCATCCCGCGTGCAGGATGAAGGTCTTACAGATTGTAAACTGCTTTTGCAGGGGACGAATAAGGGCCACGTGTGGTCCGATGACAGTACTCTGTGAATAAGCATCGGCTAACTCCGTGCCAGCAGCCGCGGTAATACGGAGGATGCGAGCGTTATCCGGATTTATTAGGTTTAAAGGGTGCGTAGGCGGGGCTTTAAGTCAGCGGTAAAATCATATAGCTTAACTATATCAAGCCATTGATACTGGAGCCCTTGAGTACGGTTGAGGCTGGCGGAATGTGTTGTGTAGCGGTGAAATGCTTAGATATGACACAGAACACCGATTGCGAAGGCAGCTAGCTAAGCCGGCACTGACGCTGAGGCACGAAAGCGTGGGGATCAAACAGGATTAGATACCCTGGTAGTCCACGCTGTAAACGATGATAACTCGTTGTTGGCGATATACGGTCAGCGACTGAGCGAAAGCATTAAGTTATCCACCTGGGGAGTACGTCGGCAACGATGAAACTCAAAGGAATTGACGGGGGCCCGCACAAGCGGAGGAACATGTGGTTTAATTCGATGATACGCGAGGAACCTTACCTGGGCTTGAACTGTGGAGGACAGTCCTAGAGATGGGATCTCCCTTCGGGGTCTCCATAGAGGTGCTGCATGGTTGTCGTCAGCTCGTGCCGTGAGGTGTCGGGTTAAGTCCCATAACGAGCGCAACCCTCATTGCCAGTTGCCAGCAGGTTAGGCTGGGGACTCTGGTGAGACTGCCGGTGTAAACCGAGAGGAAGGTGGGGATGACGTCAAATCAGCACGGCCCTTATGTCCAGGGCTACACACGTGTTACAATGGCCAGTACAGTGGGCAGCCACCCGGCGACGGGGAGCAAATCCATAAAGCTGGTCTTAGTTCGGATCGGAGTCTGCAACTCGACTCCGTGAAGCTGGATTCGCTAGTAATCGCAGATCAGCCATGCTGCGGTGAATACGTTCCCGGGCCTTGTACACACCGCCCGTCAAGCCATGGAAGTTGGGAGTGCCTGAAGTCCGTAACCGCAAGGAGCGGCCTAGGGTAAAACCGATGACTGGGGCTAAGTCGTAACAAGGTAGCCGTACCGGAAGGTGTGGCTGGAACACCTCCTTTCTGGAGTCTGAACGTCTCTTTAAACCTGCTTTATCGCTTACTTGTTTCTTATAATATTATTCGGATATTTTTCCGAACAAACGATCTTTGACGTATTGAGACAAACCGAAAAACAAAAGAATCAAGAGCATAGGAATAGAAAGATCCTCAAGAGATTTTATTTTTCTTAGATTAATAAGAGTAACGAGAAGCAAACAAGAGTACATGGAGGATGCCTTGGCTCCTAGAGGCGATGAAGGACGTGATAAGCTGCGAAAAGCCGCGGGGAGGTGCAAATAACTTTCGATCCGCGGATGTCCGAATGGGGCAACCCAACCTATAAGGTTATCCCGAGAGGGAGGCTAACCCGGAGAACTGAAACATCTTAGTATCCGGAGGAAGAGAAAACAACAGTGATTTCCCGAGTAGTGGCGAGCGAAAGGGGAAGAGCCCAAACCGGTTGCGTTGAGGCGCGGCCGGGGTTGTAGGACCTGCAAGGCAGGTATGATATGAACTGGAACCGTACTGGAAAGTTGGGCCGCAGCGGGTGAAAGCCCCTTACAGGCAAGTATCATATCTCGGGCAGGTATCCTGAGTACCGCGGGACACGAGGAACCCTGCGGGAATCCGGCGGGACCATCCGCCAAGGCTAAATACTACTAGGAGACCGATAGCGAACCAGTACCGTGAGGGAAAGGTGAAAAGAACCCCGAGAGGGGAGTGAAATAGAACCTGAAACCGTGTACTTACAAGCGGTCGGAGCGGCCATGAGCCGTGACGGCGTGCCTTTTGCATAATGAGCCTACGAGTTAGTCGTCCCTAGCGAGGCTAAGCGCCTAAGGCGCGGATCCGAAGCGAAAGCGAGTCTGAACAGGGCGTTGAGTTAGGGGTGCTAGACGCGAAACCTTAGTGATCTACCCATGGTCAGGGTGAAGTCCCGGTAACACGGGATGGAGGCCCGAACTAGTTGACGTTGAAAAGTCTTTGGATGAACTGTGGGTAGGAGTGAAAGGCCAATCAAACTGGGAAATAGCTCGTACTCCCCGAAATGCATTTAGGTGCAGCCTTGGTACTAGTGTCGCAGAGGTAGAGCTACTGATAGGGTTAGGGGACTTCATCGTCTACCGCCCCCTGACAAACTCCGAATGCTGCGACATGGTGACCAGGAGTGAGGGCATGGGTGCTAAGGTCCATGTCCGAGAGGGAAATAACCCGGACCTCCGGCTAAGGTCCCCAAATATACGCTAAGTTGACCAAACGAAGTGCGACTGCCTAGACAGCTAGGATGTTGGCTTGGAAGCAGCCATTCATTTAAAGAGTGCGTAACAGCTCACTAGTCGAGCGGTTGTGCGTGGATGATACACGGGCATAAGCGTATTACCGAAGCCGAGGAATTGAAATTCAATTGGTAGGGGAGCATTCCATTCGCGTCGAATCGTCGTGGTGATGCGGCGTGGAGCGTATGGAAAAGCAAATGTAGGCATAAGTAACGACAAGGCGGGCGAGAAACCCGCCCACCGATAGACCAAGGTTTCCACGGCCATGCTAATCAGCCGTGGGTTAGTCGGGGCCTAAGGCGAACCCGAACGGGGTAGTCGATGGACAATCGGTTAATATTCCGATACTTGCATGTATTCGATGGGGTGACGAAGCAGTGACAGCCGCGCGAACTGACGGAATAGTTCGTTGAAGGTCGTAGGTAGAGTCCGGGTTAATAGCCCGGGTTATCCGAAGCTGAAAGTACCGCGAACCCTCGGGCGAGCGGAAAGCCGGCGTAATCATACTTCCGAGAAAAGCCCCTAAGGCCATGTGCATGCAACCCGTACCCGAAACCGACACAGGTGGTCAAGGAGAGAATCCTGAGGTGCTCGAGTGATTCATGGCTAAGGAACTAGGCAAAATTACCCCGTAACTTAGGGAGAAGGGGATCCGCGGCGACGCGGACGCAGAGAAATGGCCCAGGCGACTGTTTAACAAAAACATATGGCTTTGCAAAATTGAAAGATGAAGTATAAGGCCTGACACCTGCCCGGTGCCGGAAGGTTAAGAGGGGATGTCATTCGCAAGAAGAAGCATTGAATTGAAGCCCCGGTAAACGGCGGCCGTAACTATAACGGTCCTAAGGTAGCGAAATTCCTTGTCGGGTAAGTTCCGACCTGCACGAATGGATGCCGGATACCCGCGACGGGACGAAAAGACCCCGTGCACCTTTACTACAGCTTCATACTGATTCTGGGTAAGTGATGTGTAGGATAGGACGGAGGCTACGAGCCGGCTTCGCCAGGAGTCGGGGAGCCGCCCTTGAAATACGTCCCTTTGCTTATCTGGAACCTAATCCCTCCGGGGAGACACTGTGTGGTGGGTAGTTTGACTGGGGTGGTCGCCTCCAAAAGCGTAACGGAGGCTCTCAAAGGTACCCTCAGCACGCCTGGTAACCGTGCGCAGAGTGTAATGGCACAAGGGTGCTTGACTGTGAGACCGACGGGTCGAGCAGGTAGGAAACTAGGACATAGTGATCCGGTGGTTCCGAATGGAAGGGCCATCGCTCAAAGGATAAAAGGTACGCCGGGGATAACAGGCTGATCGCTCCCAAGAGCTCATATCGACGGAGCGGTTTGGCACCTCGATGTCGGCTCGTCACATCCTGGGGCTGGAGAAGGTCCCAAGGGTTGGGCTGTTCGCCCATTAAAGTGGCACGCGAGCTGGGTTCA
>CACWOG010000012.1 GCA_902762455.1 uncultured Bacteroidia bacterium
GATTCTATTTTTTGCAGATACCCATTTCTATGATTGCGACGTATTTTGTGGCTTGGGCTAACAAATTTAAAGCATTTCATTCTCAATTTTCATTGCTGTACAAAGTCAGAGTCCACAGTTTGCAGTCATAGAAACGGCTTTTAGCCATTGAAACAATAATAAAAAAGCGGACGTTGTCCGCTTTTTTTATTATTCCACTACCAAGGTTCTGACGAATGTGCCAGTATCGGTTGTGATTCGTATTGCGTATGTTGCACGCTGGAACTTGGAAATGTCAAATGTTTCGTTGTCCGAATTAACATCCTTTTCGAATACAATTCTACCCGTGATGTCGTAGATGCTGATTTGTTGCAATCCTTCTGCCGAAACATTTACAACAGATATAGCCGGATTAGGATAAATTTCGACTTCGCTATTATTTGTTGTGCTGATGCTTGTTTCATCTGTTACAGTAATGAATCCTTCCTTGATTTCCATATCGGACGAAGCTCCATTTGTAGCAAACAAAGTTACACTGTAAACACCTGCATTCGGATAAGTTACTTCGGGATTTTCTTCCTGCGATAACGATGGTTCTCCGCCCGGGAACGACCAATAGTAAGATGTTGCATTCTCGCTAAGGTTGATGAATACAACAGTTTCGCCAACAAGGACAGTTGTTGTATCAACGGTAAAATCGGCAGTTGCCACAGCTCTGACATAAATGTATGCGGTCTTTGTTGCAACATCGTATCCGTGTCCGTTGGTTGCAAATAGAGTTACATCGTAGTATCCCGGTTCATTGTATGTTACAACAGGATTCTCTTCTGTCGAATTTTCGGGTATTGCGCCCTCGAATGTCCAGAAGAAGGATGTTGCGTTTTCGCTGAGGTTTGTGAAAGCAACAGAATCTCCTACAAATATTTCGGTTGCAGAAGCCTCAAAATCAGCCGAGGTGACTGGCAAAACGGTTATGTATGCCGTTTTTGTCTCGCTGTCGCTGCTGTTTTCGCCAGCGGCAAACAGTGTTACCGAATATGTTCCTGGGGTTTCGTAGGTTACGGTCGGATTGACATCGGTGGAAGTTGACGGATTTCCGCCCGTAAATGTCCAGTAGTAGGTCGAAGCATTTACACTCAAGTTTGTAAATGTTACGCTTTCGCCTGCGCTAATGGTTGTATTGTCGGCGGTAAAGTCGGCAGAAGCAACATCCATTACATTTACATTTACAGTTTTGGTGTCGCTATTGGTTCCGTTGGTAACAAAAAGCGTTATTGCAAAATTTCCAGCGCGTGAATATGTTATGGTTGGATTTTCTTCGGTTGAAGTCGCTGGTGTTGCTCCCTCGAACGACCAGAAATACGATGTAGCATTCTGGCTGCGGTTCTGCATTGTTACAGGTTGACCTGCTGGCAACGATGCTGGCACAACAAAGTCGGCGACAACCTCATCAGGCTGTGGTGGTTCAACAGGGCCTTCGGTAACAGTAATGTATCCGCGCTTTGTTTCAGTAACACCGTTTACATAAATCATAATGTTGCTTGAACCTGCGCGAAGGCTAACATCGTAAACGCCTGGCGTGTTGTATGTTACTGAAGGATTAGCATTTGTCGAGGTTGCCGGGTCGCCACCATCGAATGTCCACGAGAATGCGGTTGCATTTGAACTGCAATGGCTTGTGAAATGCACTGTTGTACCAACTTGCACAGTTGTCTGGTCGGCTTCAAAGTCAACATCTATGTCGGAACCCGACGGAGCGGTAACTATGATATAATTTTCCTTCGTTTCGGTAACTGCATTGGTAAGCAATTCAACCGTACTTGCTGCGGCACGGAGTGTCACGGTGTACGTTCCTGCTTCGGCGTAGGTTACCGACGGATTTTCATCGCTTGATGTAATTGGGTTGCCGCCATTGAAAGTCCACAAGTATGCTCCTGCGTTCTGGCTCAAATTGGTGAAGGTAATTGTTTCTCCTTCGGTGATACGGGTTGCGCTTGCCACAAAGTCGGCATACAATGCTGTGGGGTCTTGCGTTATGTTCAGTACAATTCCCGAAGCGAAAGTCAGTTGCCTGTTGTTGAGCGCCATATTTACCGGCGTGGTCACATTGCCGTTTATAGCACCCGAAATGTTAATGTTGAACTCACCAACCTCGGTTGGCGTACCATATATATGAAGCGACTGATATTCACCCGATTCCATATAGGTTCCGCTCAAGCAACAGCTAAGTCCAGCGGGCAAGTTTGAAAGCCCATTAATGTCGATGCTAGTTATGTTTGCATTGGCGTTAACGCTGTAGTTACCATATATATTAACTTCTACCGATGTAGTTTCGGGGCATTTTATTGTGAGGCATAGGTCGATTGGTGTATTTACCTGATACGACATCGGCTGCGAAGTATAATAAGGTATGGAAGTTTCGGTAAAATCATTGTCAGTCTCAATGGGGCAAGGGTCGGATGCACATATAATTCCTTGTTCCACAGTTATATAGTTTTCCTTGATTTCGGTATCGCTGCCATTTTCATTCTCAACGGTCAACTGCACGGTATATGTACCAGCCTCTGCGTATGCGTGAGTAGGATTCTGTTCGGTTGAAGTTTCGCCGTCACCAAAATCCCAAAGCCATGATGTAGGGTTGAACGCACTTCCGTCGGTAAAGGTTATTGTCTCGTTGATTGCTACATTTGTCTTGTTAGCAGAAAAATCAGCTATTGGCAATTCTGTTCCTGTAGCATTTACAACCAAAGTTATTCCCGACGAATATCCTTGGCCGAGCATATTGTTTGCCATCGTAAGCAGGAATGCCTGAGTAGATGCGCTGTATGCACGAGCCACGATTTTCAGGTCGAAATTTCCAGCGACTGTCGGGGTGCCAGTAATATGGGCTGTGTATGCAGTGTTTGGATGAGCCATAGTATCGCTCACGCAGATTGACATTCCGCTTGGAACATTCTGAAATCCACGCAAGGCAATGCTGTCGATAACAATTGTCATCCCTGCTTCGCTGATTGACTCGGGAATCAAAAGCGTAATACAAAGGTCAGCTGGCTCACCAACTGTAAATTCGGGGATTACAGCAGGATTGTACTGAATGATTGTTGATGAAAATTCGTCAGTTTCAGGATTGGCAGCTGGGCAAGGGTTCTCGCATATTACTACCTGGGCAAAAGAGCTATAAGCCAATGCAATAGCAACAAAAACAGAAAGTATAAATCTTCTCATTACGAAACATTTTTAAAATTGTTTACAAAATTAGAAAAAGGGAACTAAAAAGGCAAACTATAAAATCAAAAAAAAGGAGCAATTTTTTTGCTCCCTTTCCGTATATTAATTTAACAATTATTAATGGAATATGTATCTTACGCCAAGTGCAACACCCCAGCCGAAATATCTATACAAATCGTTTACTGGCTTGTAATGACCGAGGAAATAAAAATGAGCCATTGGTCTCAAATCCAAGCTTAACTGTAATGGAACATCAAGATCAGTCAAGAAATCGTATTCAAGACCAATCTGAGCGCCAACGCCCAAAGAAAGGTCGGTGTGGTCTGAATCGGCAAGCAAAGTATTGAACTGAGCAGCAGGACCAACAAACCAGTTGAAGCCCGAAACTATGTTCCAGTGCCACTGGTATGAACCAGTAAATCCTAAAAACAAACCATGATGCAAATGGTCAATACCAGCATTATCGGTATGCCAGTACCTGAAATCACCAACACCAAGGTCAAGTTCCCACCTATTGTCGGCATCAACCTTAGTCAAATAAGAAAGTTCGGCACCCAAAAGGTCACCACCGCCTAATCTAACACCAAGACCACCATTGTCGTTCTGTGCGTTTACGTGCTGTACCGAGCCAAATGCCAATGCTACAGCAGCAACCATAATTACTAATAATTTCTTCATTCTTCTTTGTTTTTAATTAATACAATTTTAAACACAACATCCATTTTACGGATATGGGCGCAAAATTACTATATCTAAATTTACAAAATTATGTATTACACGAAAAATATTAACCGCCGATTGTGACTATAAATGCACCGTCGGTTCTAACATCATGCACATCGTAGCCCAAAGCCACTTTTTCCGCATCCCAAGCCTCGCATCGCGAAATGCTGTTGGAACTTGCAATTATTATCTTCTTGAAGTTGAAATGCTCTGCGACTTCTTCAAGTGTAACATACGGACTGTCAGCCAGAACAACATAATCTACATCAACTTTTCCAAAACTTTCGTTGGCAATTGGCATAAAGTTGTCGTCAAGCACATAAAGCCTTAGTCCATCGTAATCTATAAACTTGTGCTTGAAAAACACCTTGCGGTTGCCGATGGCAGTAATGGTCGAAAGCAGGTTCTCCTTTCCCGACGACAAATTCACATACTTTTCGCGGTCAAGACCTTTCTTTAGCCAGTTGTTCTTGGCGGTAAACTCTATCTTTCCGGGCTGAATGGAATCGAGGTTGGCAAACATTATGTTGTCGGTGCCGTCAATAATATTTATTGCAGTGGTCTTGCTGATGTTATACACTACCAAAGTCTTCTGCGAACTTGCCTCCACCGACTGCCACAGATTTGTGGCAGCAAGTATTACGCACATAGCCACCGCAGCAAACAGATGCCTATAGTGTTTCGTGAAGAAGAAAAATGTGACGAACAAAACGATAATTGCAAAGAGCAGAATCATTTGTGGAATGTCAATGTATATGTCCTGCGCAGTCGAGAACGGCAAACCTTCGATTGTAAGGCAGGCATAATTCATCGCTTTTGCAAGCCACGACAGGCAATAGGCAACCGCAGTTGAAACGTATGGAATCCACGACACAGCAAAGAAAATGAAGCAAGTCCATATTGCAATGGTCGAGATGGGAATCATCACATAGTTGGTGAGCAGGAAGTAGTTGGAAAATTGATGGAAATAGTAGAAGCAAAGAGGCATTGTCGCCAGTTGTGCCGCCACCGAAACTGTTGTGAGCGACCAAATCCAGTCCAAGAACTTGTTTTTCACCTCAAAAATTGCATACAATCTTGGTTGCAAAATGATAATGCCGATTACCGCCGAGTATGAAAGCTGGAATCCGATATTCACAAGGTTGTATGGGTTTATCACAAGCAGGATGAACATACTTGCGAACACTGCATTGAGCGAACCGGGGCTATTTTTCTGCAACTTGCCCAGCGACATCAGAGAAAACATCAGCGAAGCGCGCGACACCGACGGCGACAAGCCTGTAAACAATGCGTACAACCAAATCAGTGTTATGGTAATCAGCACTTTCAGCCAGTTGAGTTTGTCGTTTTTGATGAACGAAAGCAGAAAGACGATTATACCATAAATTATACCTACATGCAATCCCGACACCGCCAAAATGTGCATTGCTCCAGCCGACGAATAGGCGTGGCGAATTTCGTCGCTAAGGATGTCGCTGTAGCCCATAGTCATAGCCGACATAACGCCCAACTCGTCGTCCGACAGGCCGAAATCGCGTAGCAGACCAACAAGTTTCATACGCAGACGCGAAAGTTTCGGGCGGAAGCCAACAGCCTCGTCGTCAACCAGCCGCCAGTCGTCGCCGGCAAGGTAGTCGGAACTAAAAATCATGTTGTAGGCAAGGTATTTGCGATAGTCAAACTCTTCGGGATTACCCTTGTTTTCAATTCCCGAAAGTTCGGGACTGAATACAATTCTGTCGCCAGTGCGCAGAAGCACCGATGCCGAATCCTTTTCCAAGTAAAGCAAGGTTCGTCCAGATGTTTCGAGCCATTCATCGCCATCGCGAATAGCCGAGACATTAATTTCAATCGAAACATTGTTCTCCTTTATCTTCGGGTCGTCGGCAACCTCGCCAATCACAAAACCCTTGTAGCCGGCAAGCGTGTCCTTTGCCTCGCCATCAACATTGAACGAAGCCAATAGCAATCCAACCGCTACGAGAAAGACATTTACAGAAATGCCAGTGGCAAGCGCAATATTATATTTAGGTATATGCTTGAAAACAACGAAACAAACAGCCGATACGCCAAGCAACGACCAGCCAACCCATTGTGGCATAGGCAGAAGCAAAGCCAGCACAATTCCGACAATCAGCGGAATTGTCAGCCTGATGAACGGATAACGCCGTATTTCTTCTGCGAAGGTGAAGGTCATTCCTTGCTTAGTTTTTCAATTACCTTTATCAAATCTTCGTCCGACATTCCAAGGAACATCAGCGAAGAATTTGCAGCCTCGGCAAGTTCGTGGTCGGGATAGTCGGCAATGAACTTTTCGTAATACTGACGAGCCTTTTCCTGATTTTTCAGGTAATTTTCGTAAATGTACGCCTTCTTGAATATGCAAAGCGGATAATTTCTGTAATCCTTGTAATTTTCCTCGATTCTGGTGAGATATGTGATTGCATTGTTGGGCTGGTTGGCATTCTCGCTTATTTCGGCGGCACGGAAAAGGTACTCGGGAGCAAGAGTATCGGTTGTGTATTTGTCGGCATACTCTGCATACATACGCACCATTTCTATGGCTTTGTCCTTGTCTATTGCTTCGGTTTTGTCCTTGTAAAGTTCGGTTTCCTTGGCTGTTATTTCATCGTACAACTTTTCCTGCTCGGTTTTTTCGTGCTTGCAACTAACAACAAATAGTATAAATGCTACGCATCCCAGTAATAATAGTTTTGTCTTCATTTTTTTGTTAATGTATTTGCTTGCAAATCTAAGCAAAATTTCAATTAGTTCAACTAACAATTCAGCAGCAGGTCTGTTTTTCATAGTCATTTCGGAAGGTATAATGAACCTGCGATACGGAGTGGAGCAGTGTGAATTAACCTATCCGAAATCTCCCTTTGTGATGTAAATAAGCAGATTCCGCACAACCGAACATTACAACGCTCCCCGTTCCGTATCGCGTTATTGTTCTAACTTGCGGAATGACTTGAAAATAATAAAAAAGGCGAAAGCATTACACTCTCGCCTTTAATATAAACTATGACAATAACTTATTCAACAACTATGTTCTTTACAACCACACCGTCAGTAGTTGCAATTCTAACCATATAGTTTGCCTTTGCAAAACCTTCTGTACTGATAGTTTCAAAGTTTGAGTTTACATCCTTGCTCATTACTACGCGACCAGTCATATCGATGATGGTAATGTTCTGCATACCTTCTGCTGCAATGTTGATTACAGAGCTTGTCGGGTTAGGATAAACGCTGATTTCGCTGATTGCATTTTCGTCAACGGAAACAGGGTCGGTGACGATAATATAATCTTCCTTGGTTTGGATAGGAAACCATCCACCAAATATATCGAGTGTATTTATTTCTTCATCTGAAGCAGCAAGAGTTACACTATAAAGCCCCGCAGATTCGTAAGTGTATGAAGGATTCACATCCGTTGATGTTGCGCCATTAATTGCGCCAAAAATCCATCGATAATATATTGTACTTGTATATGGTTCATCGTTCAATGTTACAGTTGTATTGTTAGTAAAATGTACTGTTTCGCCAGTTTCTATTGTGGTTACATCGGCAGTAAAATCAACATTGAAAACAGGAGTAGGAGCAGCGCTTACATTTACACCTACGGTCTTTGTATTTTGTTCGTTATTTGCTCCGTATGCAGTAAGTGTAGTGGTGTAGTTTCCTGCTGTTGCGTAAGTAACAGTTACAGTGTTTTCAGTTGAAGATGCTGGATTACCACCTTCGAAAGTCCACGCTATGCTTGTTGCGTTTTCGCTTGTGTTGGTGTAGGTAATTGTTTCGCCAGCAGTAATGTAGATGGCCGAACCACCGAGCAGTTGTGTGGCTTCGGGATTGCTTGTGAAATTAGCAACAACAGGATTTGAAGTTTCTTCCTCGATTGTTACAACGATGCCAGTCGGGAATGTTATTGCTTGATTGTTAAGGGGCATATCACTTCCAAAAACATTTGCTGTTCCTGTTACATTGCACGAAAGGTTAAGGTTGTATTCGCCAGCCGTGGTTGGTGTTCCTGTAAGATGCAATGTTGCGAAATTGTTGGTTGTCGGGTCCATGTCAACACGGCTTACGCAGTATGAAAGCCCTTCTGGCAAGTTGGAGAAGCCTGTGATAGTCATACTTGTAATTGTTGCGGCAGCCTGCATTCCCATATATTCAACATTGGTATTTGCCGGGCATTGGATTGTGATGCAAACATCAACGGCTTCGTTCACATTGTAGGTAAGTTCTTCGGGAGCATAGTAGGGAATCGTTGTCTGGCTCATCGGCTGGTTGGTTACGGCAGGACATGGTTCGTCGCAAACAATTTCGGATGGCTGTGATTGTCCTTCTCCAATTGTCAATACAATGCCTGTCGCGAAAGTTACACTTTGATTATTCAGAGGGAAATCGCTACCCATAGCACTTGCCGTTCCTGTAAAAATGCCTGACAATTCGAGGTCGTAGTCTTCGTTTGCAGATGGCGCTGTACCTGTGATGTGAATTGTTGCATAAACATTGGTTGTCGGGTCCATATCTACGCGGCTTACGCAGTACGACAAACCTTCGGGCAGATTAGAAAGACCCGTAATTGTAAGGCTCTGGATTTGTGCCGTAGCGGGGAAACTGTAAACTGTGACATTAGTCGTTTCTGGACACATTATTGTAATACATACATCAACGGCTTGTCCCTGTTCGAATGTAAGCGACTGCGGACAGTAATACGGAACGCTGGTATTACTGAAAGTCTGGTCGGTAATTGGTGTACAAGCATTGTCGGTACACACGATGCTCTGTGCAAAACTGCACAATGTCATTGCAATGATTGCAATTGCTGAAAGTAAAAATCTTTTCATATCAGTAAGCTTTAATTAAACATCAACAAATTTCAGCAAATGTAAAAAATATTTTTTTGTGTGTGAACGATTTTTACAAAAAAAATGGTGTGGAGCGGTTGCTCCACACCATTAAATAAACAATAGTACTAATTTATTCTACAACAATGTTCTTAACAACAACACCATCGGCAGTTGCAATTCTAACCATGTAGTTAGCCTTTGCAAAACCATTAGCATCAATTGTTTCAAAGTTAGAATTTACATCCTTGCTCATTACTACGCGACCAGCCATATCGACGATGGTGATGTTCTGCATACCTTCTGCTGCAATGTTGATGATAGAGCTTGTCGGGTTAGGATAAACGCTGATTTCGCTGATAGCGTTTTCGTCAACAGCAACTCCCGATTCGGTAACTGTCACCGAAAGAGTAACTGTGTCCGTTAATGTTCCTTCTTCGTTGTAGGCAATGAGTGTTGTTGTGAAGCTACCTGCAGTTGTGTAGGTTACGGCAACTACATCTTCTGTTGAAGTTGTTGGGTCACCACCTTCGAATGTCCAAGCAATGTGGTCGGTATATGAATTGCAAGTGCTTGTATAGGTAACAGTTGTTCCTGTCTCAATAGCAAGCATCTGGTATATATATAAATCTGTGTAAGCAGGGTCGGTTGTGAAGCTTGCTTCAACAGTAGGTTCGCTTACATTAACGTTCAAAGTCTTTGTGCTTTGTCTGCCTCCTTCGCCGTAAGCAACAAGTGTAGTTGTGTATGAGCCTGCTGCTGCATAAGTAACAGTTACTTGGTCGTCGGTTGAAGTTGCTGGGTCACCACCTTGGAAAGTCCATTCTATGCTAGTTGTGTTTTCATTGCAAGCACTTGTGTAAACAATTGATTCGCCAACCATGATATTAACTGATGCTCCGCCAAGTATTGATGTAGTAGCTTCGGGAGTGGTTGTGAAGTCGGCAATAACTGCATTGGGGTCATCCTGAACTGTAATATAAGCATGTTTTACCAAAGTGTCGGCAGTTAAATAAACGCCATACTGTGATTCTGCAACTGCTAATTTTACTGAATAAACACCAGGTTCTGTGTATGAATAAGTTGGGTTCTGTTCTGAAGATGAAGCTCCTGACAATAGAGATCCACCATCGGCATCGAAGTTCCAGCTATAGAATATTTCGCCAGTGTAAGGCTGTCCATTCTGGGTTGCAGTGGTGTTGTTGGTGAATGTAACAGTCTGACCAACGAATACTGTAGTGTTGTCTGCTGCAAAATCTACATTGAAAACAACAGGAGCTTCGCTAACTACAACGCTTACTGTAGCAGTGTCTCTCAAATCACCAGATTCGCTGTAGGCAACCAAGGTAGTTGTGAATGTACCTGTGTTGGCGTAAGTAACGGTTGCAGTGTTTGCTGTGGAAGTCGCAGGAGAACCGCCCTCGAATGTCCATGCTACATGGTCTGTATTAGAACTTGAACTTGTGTACGAAACAGTTTCGCCCTGTGCAATACGGATAGCCTGTGTCCAGTCGGTAAGACCACCTGTTGAGGTTGCTGGGTCGGAAGTAATATTTGCTATAGGAGCAGCTTCTTGTCCTTCTTCAACTACGGTAATGGTAATGTTTGTGGCTGCGCCCATTCCATTTAAATAGCCATTTACAACTGTCATTGATACAAGCCACGATGAACTTTCTCCATCAATGTTAGCCTTTAACTTAAGTTCGTGATTTCCAACAGCCTCCTGTGTCGGAGATCCTGTGATACGCAAAGTGTATGTGCCATTTGCTGCCATTGGGTTTTCGCTTATGCAAGCTGTAAGACCATCAGGAAGGTTTACAAGTTCGTTTGCTGTAATTGAATTAACGGTTATTGTTACATTGTTCAATGCCGAATTAATAGCACCACCGTTTATCTCCGAAGGAATCTGTATGCTTACGCATTGGTCAACTTCTTGTCCTACAACCAGAACAGGGAAAGCTGTCGGATAAGTAGGTATTACACCTGTTGAATAATCTGCTGCGTTTGCGTATGGTGCACAAGCATCGGCGCAAACTGGCATCTGTGCAAAACTACAAATTGTCATTGCAAAAATTGCAATCATTGAAAGTAAAAATTTTTTCATATCTATACTGATTTTAAAAATTAAACTCTATTACATTTTAATAATTCGCTTTACAGAAGTTCCCTTCTTTGTTTCCACCTTAATCATATATTCTGACTTTGCGAAACTGCTAAAATCGATGCTAGCTGCCGAGCAATTTTCGTTTGCAAAATATACAATTCTTCCCGACATATCAAAAATTGATATAGAAACAAGATTTTCTGCTTCAATGTTGAGTATGCTGCTTGTTGGGTTCGGGTAAATGCTTACCATATCATCAACATTGTAGTCGTTGATGCCTACGACATTTATTGTGCGGGCAACAGAGTCGCGGCCATATTGGTTTTCTGCGACAAGCGAAATTAGGTATTCACCTTCTTCGGCGAATGTTACCACTGGGTTTTGTTCTGTTGAAGATTCAGGTGTTCCGTTTGCAAAAGTCCAGTTCCACGATTCTGGCAAATTTGTACTCAAGTCGTTGAACTGTACCGAGAAGCCTTCTTCCTGCTTTGAAATAACATAAGAGAAATCAGCTATAGGTGCTTCGCCTTGCTGTGGCTCGGTAACGGTAATATATGCAGCTTCTTCCTTTGTGTTTTCGCCACAAGCGTTAGTCACGGTCAAGGAAACTCGATATGTACCAGGAGTAGAATATACTACGCGCGGATTTTCCTCGTTTGAAGTCGCTGGGTTACCACCTTCAAATGTCCAAGTGCGAGTTGCCTGATAGCCTGTTGACGTGTTTGTGAAGTCAACTGCATTACCTGCTGCTATTTCGGTTGCACTTGCAGAAAATCCAGCTACTGGAGCAGAACCTTCCTCCACCGTAACTTGAATTGCATCCATACCATTGGGGAAGAACGTGTCGGTATTTACAGACAAAACAGAACCCTGCAATACAGCACTAAGTTTCAGCTGATATGTTCCTGCTTGCTCTGGAGTTCCTGTAAGGTGTATTGTATAGTAGCCATCCGGAACCCAATTGGCATTTGACAGGCAATAGGTAACTCCATTGGGAAGTCCGCCGAAACCTTTAACTTCAATACCACGCAAATTAATGTTTCCATTTCCCAAACCTACAGCAGAAAGATTTATTGATGCTGGACAATGCATGGTGATGCACACATCCACGGGTTCGCAAGCCCTAATTACAGGGAAATATTCACTGTTTACATCAGGAGCGTAAGGAACTATACCGCTTGAAAAATGACCTTGTTCATCCGGTGGACAAGATTCTCCTTCGCCACATACAACCAAAGGTCCAGCGGCACCATCAAATTGTGCATTGGCAACAAATGCCAAAACTGCAAATAAAAGTACTGATAAAATCTTCTTCATTTCCTTAACTGTTTAAAATTTTGATGATATTGATATTTCAAAGCGGCGTGGAGCACAGATGTCGCCCGGACGACCGCAATATGCTTGATTTAAAAGATTCTTTATGTGGAATGACAGCTTTGTTTCCTTGTATAGCTTTGCACCTACATAAAAGTCGATGTTCCAGAAATTCTGTCCGGCTGTTCTAATGCGGTAATCCCAATATCCGGGAAGCACCAATCCGCTAAGGACTACATAGTCGCCAAGGATTTCGTCTTCAGGACGCTCGTCGCAGAACAGACGGTCAACATTCTTGACCTTGCTCTTCCATACGAGGTCGAAACCGACTTCAAACCATTTTGCAGTAAGGCTTACATCGGCTTTTACAGAATGCTTATATCTGTATTTCAAGGTTTTATCATCGGTCGAGGTTGACGGATCGATGTCGTCGGAGATGTATTTGGGATTGTTGTAGGTGTAGCCCACCATTGCATTAAGTTCGCCCCAGTTGCCAAGCGGACCTGTAATTATGCCCGAAAGGTCAACACCAAAGATGTCGGCGTTTCCGACATTTGCGCACTGGAATCCCATTTCGGGGTCGCCAACCTGACCAAGCTCGTACGGTTCGCCAGTAAGCGAATTGAGTACGACAAAGCCAAATTCCATCATATTGTACATACGCTGGAAATACACCGCCGCATCGGCAAATCCTTTCCACTTGCCAAACTTGTAGCCCTGCTTTGCACCGACTTCTACGCTCCAGCTTGTTTCGGGATTAAGGTTGTTGTTCGGGAAAACCTTTACAGCACCCAATGCCATCGAAATGAATTTCTCGGAAACTGCTGGGAACCTATATCCCTGTCCGAACGAAGCGCGCAGGAAGGTGGCCTCGGCAACCTGATAGTTGACACCAAGTCGAGCAACGGGCTTTATCGGGATATTAATGGTGTCCTTGCCAAACTTAAGTTCGGTCTTGGTCATTGATGTATCGACCTTGAAATACTCGAAGCGTACGCCGAGCGAGAACTTCAGCCTGCCATAACGGGCATCGCCCTGAACATACGCTGCAACCTCGTTGCTATAGTGGTTGTTGAACATATTTGATATTACAACCTGATAATTTTCTACAGCACCTGCCGAAATTTTCCAGTGTTCCAACGACTTCTGGTACTGATACTCTGCGTACCAAACATCGCCGAGACTGTTTTTCATTGTATCGTTGGAGATTTCGTTCAATGTGCGGAAGAATCTTGTGCGAAGGCTGTGCCTGTCCTCGTTTTTTGGGCAGATGTACTGCACAAACGGGTCAACATTCACCCTGTAGCCCTGTGTAGGAGCCGACGAACCGCCAAACATAGTGTTTGATACATACGGAGTTGTGTCCGAATTCCACATGAAGAAGTCGCTAATCTGGTTTAGCATGTAGTTGGCATTTACGCCAATCGAAAGGCCGTCAACCTTCTTGAAGCGGTAGCGGAGATTGGTGTTCAGTCGGGCGCGACGCTCGTATTCGGTATCGCGGAAGCCCTCGTTCTTGTAGAAGTTTCCGCCGAGCACAAAGTCGAAGTTGCCGAACTGCTGGCTATGCAGGAAACTTGCGCCCATATAAGCGGGGTTCTGTTCCTTGCCCCACCACTTGAAACGGTCGTCGGGTGGATTGCCGTACACGCCGAAGAAAGCATTTATCTTTGTCATCGGTTCCGATGTAGGATAAGCCGTGCGGATGTTGATAACGCCGCCCAGAGCCTGCGAGCCGAACAGAGCCGATGAAGCGCCTTTCAGCACCTCGACCTGCGAAATGTTCTCGGTGGGGATATAGTTCCACTTTGCATCGGCGATGTCGGCCGACATAAGCGGCATTTCGTCAACCAGAATCATCACGCGGCTGCCTGCGCCGTAGCTCCAGCCCGTGCAGGAACGGATACTCGGCTGGTGGTTGTTGACATCGACGCCCGGAACCTTGTTGAGCGACGATTCTATATTATAGGTATTCTTGTTTTCTATCATCTGAGGCTTCAGCACTTCCATTGAAACGGTGATGTCCTGCAGTTTCTGCTCGTACTTGCCACCAGTAACAACAACCTCGTCGATGATTTCAGCATCCTGCGCAAGTGCAACATCCTGTACGATGTCCTTTCCTGCAATTGTAATCGTATAGTTTTGGTTTGCGTAGCCGATATAGTTGTATTTTACCTTGTAGGAGCCATTTGGAAGTGTGATTTCGTAGTTCCCGTCGAAATCGGTACTGGTTCCGGTCTTGACGCTTTCGCTTGCCACCATTACATTTACACCAAAAAGACCTTCCTTTGTGGTTGCATCGGAAACTCTACCTTTCAGTTTTGCCGACTGCGAAAATCCTTCTGCACATATAAGAATACATGCGATAATAGCAAATATGCTTGATAATAAACGCTTTATCATATAGTTTGCCTTTTAACAAGTTGCAAAAGTAATTCATTTTTCCCCTGTGGAATGTTTTCCGTTTACATTTTACTCACAATCCATTGTTCAACATACAAAAAATCAGACACTTACAATCGGTTTTCAAAACGATGATTTATACTAATTTTTAGAGTGTAACAAGCAGATTATATTTATTGTTATTGGATATATATAATATTATGCGATAGGCTGAGAATGGAAACAACAACTGGGAAACAGCATAGCCATAGAGCAGAAGACCTGTCCAACAGAAGACCAGTCTGTCTGCAAGACCGTTAGCCTTTTTGTCCGCTAGCCTTCAAAATTAGTCCAAACTATATGTTTTATTAGTCCAAATGCAATATTATCTTTTTTCATATAAAAATTATTCTTACATTTGCTCCCAAAACAAAAAAAACATTATGGCAACAAGCACAACACAACGCAAAATAGGAATATATCTGTCCCCAATCCGCAGGGGGGCGGTAAAAATGACTGTGGAAATGACAGAATTTAAAGTGTAAAAACAATGAATAGAAAAATATTATTAATAATCATTATATCAATAGGAATTCTTTGTTGCCATTGCAGAAAAGAAAGCAATTGCAATGTAGGCGCGAGTGTTAATGGATATTTTATGATAAATAATGATAAAATAAATATAAAGGTTAATGATGATCGTATTACGGCATATATAATAGATTCTACAGCCGCTGATTATATTGGGCATCCTTATTATTGTCCTATAACAGGCAATGTATCAAAGTATAAAGACAAAGATGGTAAGTTTTTTTCTGATATAAGATTAAAATTTGTAAAAATAATTGATGACAGGGAAATGACCATACCATTAACTTCGGCGTATGCTATTGAGGCTACTCATCAACATGAATCCACAATCAAAGAATACCAATTATTCAAAATAGTATGTATAAATAATTAATAAATTATCCCGTCCTTCGGGATTTGCAATCCCGAAGGCTTGAATATAAGGATTTGTAATCCAGTCTAACAGAAGGTCTAACAGAAGACCAGTCTGTCTGCAAGACTGCAAGACTGTTAGTCTGTTAGCCTTCAAGCCTTTTCGCCTTTAAAACAGACTCATCTGCGTTCCGTCGTCGGGCATGAATGCATCGTCGGAAAGTTTCGACGAATCGTCTTCTGCCTGCGGTTCTTCCTCAGGCTCCTCATCCTCTGGCTTTACCAAAGGCTCTATGAAGCATATTTCCTTTACCTCGTAAGTTGTAAGTCGTTTGCCGCGGGCTGTTATACCCTTTACACCGATAAATTCTTCTGCATCAATAATTTCAGGCTCACGCTTTTCGTCCTTGCCGCCAAAGGTTATCTTAAGCTGCGGATGTTTGTCCTCGCTTACTGCAAGCATATACGAACCTTCGTATTCCGAAACAAACGACTGCGGTTTGGTCATTTCCTGAACATTGAAACGCTTCAAATAATAGAAGTTCTGCTCGGCATCGAAATGAACGGCAGTGAAAACCTTGTCGGCCTTGTACTTCTCGATTATGAGAATGTCGTCGTTGTAGTGGTTAGAGAGGTCGAAATTGGTGAAAATGCAGTCGCCGGCATTGGTGACAACGAGAATCTTGTCGGTTCCCGAAAATTCGCCCAAGTACTGTCCGCGTCCGTCAACATTGAGGCGCAAAACATCCTTGTCGAACCATATCTTGCGTCCGCCAAGCGTCGAAACGCCTTCTTCCTTCTGCGTAATCTTGTGTATTTCGGTACGGGCGAAAATATTTCCCTGCGCATCGCGGTTCTTTATGGCAATGTCCTTGAAATCAACATCAAAGGTAAGTTTTCTCAATTTCGGCTTCGGCTTCAGCTTGCACGAGATAACTTCGGCTTCACCATTTGGATTAGCCTTGAAGTACAGCAATTTAGAACCGGGTGTCCCCTTGGTCATATCGTATTCCTTGTCGCGGATGACATTGGTAATTGCAAAACGCTTGATGTATGAAGTTGCCGACTTGCCATCGCGGTAAACCACATTGTAGATGGTGCGCTTGTCGTTCTTGCGGTACACAGCCACATATATTATGCCCTTGCCGAAGAATGCCTTGTCGGTCACCTTTGAAACCTGATATTTTCCATCTTCGTGAATGACAATGATGTCGTCGATGTCGGAGCAGTCGCATACATATTCGTCCTTCTTCAAGCCATAACCAACGAAGCCTTCTTCCCTGTTGATGTAGAGCTTTTCGTTTGCAACGGCCACCTCGCCGGCATCAATCGAATCGAAGTTGCGGATTTCGGTCTTGCGTTCGCGACCTTCGCCGTACTTTTCCTTGATGTGCTGGTAATAATTAATGGTATAGTCAACAATGTGGTCGAGGTCGTTCTGTACGGCCTTTATCTGTTCCTGTATTGCAATCAAGTCCTCGTCGGCCTTCTCGATGTTGAAGCGAAGAATGCGTTTCATCCTTATTTCCAGCAACTTTAGAATATCTTCGGCTGTTACCTCACGCATAAGTTTCAGCTTGTGTGCGATAATCTTGGAATGGATAAACTCGACTGCCTCATCGTTCGATCCGGCATTTTCGTAAGCCTTTTCCTTATAGATGCGCTTTTCGATAAACCATTTTTCGAGCGACTGGTAATGCCATTGCTCCTCGAGTTCGCTCTTCTTGATTTTCAGTTCCTGACGGAGCAGTTCCAAGGTGTTGCGCACCGATGCTTCCAAAATTTCGGTTACCGAGGCAAAGCGTGGCTTGTCCTCCTCGATTACGCAGGCATTGGGAGAAATGGAAACCTGACAGTTGGTAAATGCGTACAATGCATCGATTGTAACATCGGCCGAAACGCCAGGCTGAAGTTCTATCAGAATTTCGGCATTTTCGGCGGTGTTGTCGTCAACTTTCCTGATTTTTATCTTGTTCTTCTCGTTGGCTTTCAGTATGGTGTCGATGATTCCGCTGGTTGTCTGTCCGTATGGTATCTCCTTGATTGCCAAAGTCTTCTTGTCAACCTTTTCGATACGGGCACGGATGAGCAGCTTTCCACCGCGCTGACCATCGTTGTAGCGGCTCACATCGATAAGACCGCCAGTGGGGAAGTCGGGATAAAGTTGCACGGGCTCGTCGCGGAGCACTGCAATACAGCCGTCGAGCAGTTCGTTGAAGTTGTGCGGAAGAACTATAGAGTTGAGACCTACGGCAATACCTTCTACGCCCTGAGCAAGCAGAAGCGGGAACTTTATAGGCAGGTTTATAGGTTCCTGCTTACGACCGTCGTATGAATCCTTCCAGAAGGTGGTCTTGTTGTTGAAAGCCACCTCGAGGGCGAACTTCGAAAGACGAGCCTCGATGTAACGGGGTGCTGCTGCGCTGTCGCCTGTGAGTATGTTACCCCAGTTACCCTGAGTTTCGATGAGCAGGTCCTTCTGTCCCATCTGCACCAAAGCACCGCCGATTGCAGCGTCGCCGTGCGGGTGGTACTGCATTGTCTGACCGACAATGTTTGCCACCTTGTTGAAACGGCCGTCGTCTATCTGCTTCATTGCGTGAAGGATACGGCGTTGTACCGGTTTCAGACCATCGTAAATGTGTGGTACGGCACGCTCGAGAATTACATACGAGGCATAGTCCAGAAACCAATTCTGGAACATATTCTTCATACGAGTAATGGTGACACCGGTTTCGGGATTCTGTTCTACCTCGATAACATCGGTTTCGTCCTGCGGTATATTCTTGTTTTCGTCGTCCATAGTTTCTGTTTTTTAGTCTTCTTCCATCCTAAGGTTCTCGATAATGAAGTTCTGGCGCTCCTGGGTGTTGTTACCCATAAAATAGTCGAGCAGAGCCTTTATGTTGTCGTCTTTCGACAGGGTAACGGGCGATAGTTTCATATCGGGACCGATGAAGTTTTTGAATTCCTGCCAGTTGATTTCACCGAGACCTTTGAATCGGGTAGTTTCCGAATTCTTGATTTTTTTCTGGGCCTCGTCGCGCTCGTTTTCGGTGTAGCAGTACTTGGTTTCCAGCTTGTTGCGCACACGGAAAAGCGGTGTTTCGAGGATAAACAGATGCCCCTGCCTGATGATGTCGGGGAAAAACTGCAGGAAGAATGTTATCAGCAGAAGCCTGATGTGCATACCATCAACATCGGCATCGGTTGCGATTACCACATTGCGGTAGCGGATATTGTCGATTCCCTCCTCAATGTTGAGTGCCGCCTGCAAGAGGTTGAACTCGTCGTTCTCGTAAACAACCTTCTTGGTCTTGCCGTACGAATTGAGCGGTTTACCGCGCAAGCTGAACACTGCCTGAGTGGTAACATCGCGGCTCTTGGTGATTGAACCGCTTGCAGAATCACCCTCGGTGATGAAGATTGTACTTTCGTCGCGACGGGGATTGTTGCTGTTGTAGTGGATACGGCAGTCGCGAAGCTTCTCGTTGTGCAGGCTGACCTTCTTGGCCTTTTCGCGGGCAAGTTTCTGTACGCCCGACATTGCCTTGCGCTCCTTTTCGGATGACTGGATTTTCTCAAGCATCCTGTCGGAAATTTCCTTGTTCTTGTGCAGGTAGTTGTCAACCTCGCGCTTAATGAAGTCTCCGATGAACTTGTTGACGCTTACGCCCGACAGCGGATAAGGATTACCATCTTCATCCTTCTCTGGCGCCATATTTGCAGAGCCAAGCTTAATTTTTGTCTGGCTTTCGAAAGTAGGTTCAATGACATTTATAGCGATGGCAGCCACGATTCCGCTACGAATATCCTGCGGCTCGAAGTTCTTGCCGTAGTATTCCTTGATTGTGCGGGCAATGTGTTCCTTGAATGCGCTCTGATGAGTACCGCCCTGCGAGGTGTATTGTCCGTTTACAAACGAATAGTATTCCTCGCCGTTCTGGTCGGTGTGGGTGAATGCAATCTCGATGTCGTCGCCCTTGAGGTGGATATGCGGATAAAGCGGTTCTGAATTGTGGCGTTCTTTCACAAGGTCGAGAAGACCGTTTTTCGAAATGTACTTTTTGCCGTTGAAATTAAGTGTAAGACCAGTGTTGAGGTAGCTATAGTTGCGGAACATCGTCTCGAGGTATTCTTCGCGGAAGCGGTAGTGTCCGAAAATCTCCTCGTCGGGGGTAAATTCCACATAAGTACCGTTCTTTTCGGTTGTTGGAACAAGGTCGTATTCCTTCACCAGCTTGCCTTTCTCAAAATCGGCCTGCTTCATCATTCCGTCGCGGAACGACTTAACGGTAAATGTTACCGACAAAGCGTTCACCGCCTTGGTACCAACGCCGTTCAAACCGACCGACTTCTGGAAAGCCTTGTTGTCGTATTTACCTCCGGTATTCATTACCGATACGGCATCTATCATCTTGCCCTGCGGGATTCCTCGTCCGAAGTCGCGAACCGAAATGGTATTTTCGCGCAATTTGATTTCGATGTTAAGCCCGAAGTGCATACGGAACTCATCGATAGAGTTGTCGATGACTTCCTTCACGAGAACATAGATCCCATCGTCGGAAGCCTCGCCGTTACCGAGCTTGCCAATGTACATACCCGGACGCAGACGCACATGCTCGAGACCTTCGAGGGTGCGAATGTTGTCGTCGGTGTAGTTGTTTATGTTGTTGTTTTCTGCCATTGAACAAAAATTTTGCTTCGCAAAAATACAAAACCGCTACGCCAAAATCTGACCTATACCTTATTTTTAATTAACAAAGTGGGTGTTAATTACGGAATACGAATCTTTTCTTTAAAAATATTCTGCAAATCATTTTTCCGAAACAATCTTTTTCTTATTGAAATAAAATGTAACTCCAGAGATATTGTCACTGTAGTTGCGGATTATTGTTTCAATATATTCTTTGCGGAAGCGGTAGTGCCCGAAAATTTCCTCATCGGGGGTAAATTCCACGTATGTACCTTTCCTCTCGGTCGTAGACTCAAGGTCGTATTCCTTCACGAGCTTGCCTCTCTCAAAATCAGCACGCTTCGTTTTTCTTTCTCTGAACGTCTTGATGGTAAATGATGCTGATAAAGCATTTGCAAGTTGCGGACCATATAGCGGCACCAATAAGAACTTAGTGTAATCCTCGCTCCAGTGAGCTTTGATACGCATAACCATTACATTTTCGTCAATCATATTATGATGTAATCCTATTCCGTAGTCACGAATAGAAATAGTTTTATCTTTAAGTTCTATTTTGATCTTATCTCCAACTTCCAAGAACTCGCCGATTGACCAATCGAGAACTTTTTTCACGAGTACATAAATCCCATCATCGGGAGACTCACCATTGCCAAGTTTGCCAGTGTATAAAGTGGGGTGCAGACGCACACGATTAAGACATTCAAGTTCATAATCGTACATTGGTTCAATTTTATAATCTTCCATTTGCTAAAAAATTTTTCTGCAAAACTACACGCAACCTACGCCAAAATCTGACCGATGTTTATTGATTCATCAAAATGTTTGTATATTTATTGCAGCGGGCCTGTGTGGAAATGGTGCCTTGAAATATCGGAGAAATTTGATGCAGAGACTATTCTGCCCAGTTCTTCCAAAAAAATAGGAAGCATAACATTAAACCCAATATGGTGATTGGTTAAAAATATTACTTTTGCAAATGAATTTAAAAGATATAAAAATGAGGAAAATATTTGTTTTGATATCGGTTTTTGCATTGGTATTGGTGTTTCACGAAACATCTTTAAATGCACAGGATATAGTCTATTATAGACAGATTATCAAGGAATTAACTTCTGCAAAGTACCAAGGACGCGGATATGCGAAAGGCGGTTCGAACAAGGCTGGGAAATATCTGGAAAAGGAGTTCGCCAAAGCTGGTGCCGATGAAGTTGTTTGCCAGCCGTTCAAGTTGGACATAAACACCTACGTTGGAAATATGGAATTGTCGGTTGACGGTCGCAAGCAAACTCCGGGCGTTGATTTTGTAATGCGCGAGTACTCACCGGGCGTACACGGCACATACAATCTATACTTTGTCGATACCACCAATTTCGACGCGGAAAAGATGTACAGCGACCTTGCAAAACCCGAAAACAAGGATTGTTTCGTTGTTTGCGACTTCTGGTTTTCTTATACGCATAGCAAGGATTTCAAGAACCTGCAAATTCCTGGTGCTTGCACAAATGCAGGCTTGATACAGACATGGCCTCCGATACTGAAATTCTACAAGGCATACGGCGAAAAGGTGGTTGACAAGCCTATCATTTGGGCAACATCTGATTTCCCGAAGGATGCCAAGACCATCACCGCCAACATCGACAACACTTTCCTGAAGGATTACGAGTGCTTCAATGTAGTTGCAAAGGTTGAAGGTCGCAAGCACGACAGTAGCTTCATCTTCACTGCCCACTACGACCATCTGGGCAACCTCGGCAAAAAGGTTTACTACGCTGGTGCCAACGACAATGCCTCGGGCACAGCCGCCATAGTGACACTTGCCTCATATTACTCAAAGAACCGTCCCGAATACGACATGTATTTCGTCGCTTTTGCAGCCGAGGAATCGGGTCTGCATGGTTCTGAATGGTATGTAACCCATCCCAGTGTGCCGCTGTGTCTTCAACCTTGATATGATTGGCGACAACAATCCCGTGCAGTATGTAGAGACCAATTCCGACCGTGGATTTGCCCTGTTTGAGCAAATCAATGGCGAAAAGCACTACTTCAAGGGGTTGAATCGTGGGGAACTGGCTGGCAACAGCGACCATTATTCGTTTGCCGAACATAAAGTGCCATGCATACTGTTTGAAAACGAAGAAGGCGATGCCTTCAAGTATTACCACACAGTATTCGACACATACGAGACCATGAAGTTCGATACCTACGAGCCTGTTTTCAGGTTGGTGAGGGATTTTGTGGAGAGGTATTAGTATTCGATTTTCGGATTTGACTTTATAAAATACATTCCGCCGCGATAAAGAAAGCAATTCTCCATCGCGGCGGAAAAAGTTAGTGTCAACTCCTATTCAAAAAAATGTGCAAATTGTGGTGAGAATAGGAATTTTTAGAAGAAGAAGTCGCAGAAGATTAATGCTGCGTTCCATTCAGGATGATTGCTGTAACATCTGCCGATTTCATTAAACGAGTTTTGGTCTTCGTCGCGGTTATTACGGCAAGTAACACGATCACCGTCGCAGTCGCCCATAATAATGTTACTGCTCGATTTCCTCGATTTCGTGTAAAGGGTGTTGCGCTCTACTTTGCAGACAACTGTGCCGTCTTTTTTGATTTCACCGCTCCAAATTTCACCGATTTTGCGGCCCGAAGCATCTAGAATGTCGCCATTCCCCTCGGGAAGTTTGCCGATTTTGTTCTCGTAACGGTCGTAAACGTTGCCGTGGCCGTCAACGTAGCCTACATCGTGAGAACCTTTCTCAACACTGATTTTCTTATCTTTTTGGTCGGTTGATGATGAAGAAGAAGATGATGAGGAGGAGGATGGAAGCTTTGTATATGTAGGAGCCTGTATATTGGGCTGTGATTTCTTTATCTCTTCTGACTTTTGGGCTTTTTTATCGAAATCATCTTGTGTGAACACTAAGCCGAAGTACGCGTATGCTATCAGTAGAGGACTTATGGTTTTATCGGTGACAGTACCATTGTCGCCTAAGCGGCGATCTCTGTAATAGACTTCTCCAATTGCACCAAGCACGGCTCCCAATTTTTCTTCGTTGCGCCATACGTAGAAAAAGTTTGTACCATCTTGTTTAACTTGAATGGTGCCAAAGTTGGGTGCTTCGACAGTACCGTCTGCACTAATAGAGCCTTTCGGCGAACCTTGGCTGTCGGTAAATTTACCTGTGTTCGCATCGAGTTTATAGACTACACCATCGTTCATTGTAAATTCGAGCGTGGCAGGATTCCACTTGCCAACTTCTTTGCCGTCTCTGTTGAATGTTACAATCTGACCGTTTGCATCGGGCTTGGGGATTGACAGACTGCCCGACTGCGCCCAAGCGTTGAAATTTGCACCAAGAATGATGACCATCAACGCCACTAACACCTTGAAAATTGATTTTCTGTACATTTTTTAAAATTTTTTTGTTAGGTGCAAACATACAAAAAGATTGTTAATGCGTAAACAAAAAACAAAAAAGAATTTATCGTAAAGACAAGTCTCTTTCATATAAACTAATCCCTGCACCCTTTCGCTCCCTGAGCGTCAGTCGAAGGGTCGAAGGGTAAGGTTAATACACATTATAGCATTTCGTCATCTTGACTTCCCTTCGACAAAGCTCAGTGCGGCGCGACAAGCTCAGTCAGCGCAAAAGCAAAAAATGAATATTAGCCCAAACTTGTACAAACGAACATAAAACCGTACTTTTGCAAAAAATAGATGCGAAATGAAACAGGAAATCGACCCCAAGGAAACCAACAGGGCATACGCCTTCGAAATGTGGATGACTGCCCCAATGCCCATGGTGACATTGGTAAAGACAATGAATATCAACCGTCTGGTAAAGTTTGCCAGGAAAAGCGGTATGAAGCTGAATATGCTCTTGTGCTGGTGCATAGGCAAGACGGCTAGTCAGACAAAACATTTGTTCCTGTTGCCAGAAAATGGCAAGTTGTACAAGTATGACCAGCTGGCTATCAATGTGGTGGTGAGAAACAAAGAAGGCGGAATCAATTCCTGCGACATTCCGTTTTCGGATGATATAAGGCAGTTCAACCGCGACTATCTTGAATCGACGACCAAGGTGGCTAACGAATGCAAAAGTTATTTCATAGATGGCTATATGATTGTCGGCACATCGGCAATGATACAGACCGAACTCGACTGCGTCACCAACCAGTACACCGACAAGTTCCTCAACCCGATGGTGATGTGGGGCAAATACCGCAAAAGTTGGTTCAAGAACACACTGCCCATATCGTTCCAGTTCCACCACGTGCAGATGGATGGCGGTGACGGAGCAAGATTTTTGGAAAATTTGCAAAAGACAATAATGTCAATATAAGTGATAAAGATGGAAAAATTTTGTCAGAGCTGCGGAATGCCGCTGAACGATGAAGTATTAGGCACAAATGCCGACGGAAGCAAGAACGAGGAATACTGCATGTATTGCTACAAGGACGGCAAGTTCACGAACGATTGCACTATGGACGAAATGATTGAGTTCTGTGCTCAGTTTGTGGACGAGGTAAACAAGAATATGCCAAAGCCTATGACCAAGGACGAATACAAGCAGATGATGCGCCAATACTTCCCGACACTAAAGAGGTGGAAAAGGTAAGGATTTCAGCTTTTACTAATAAAACAAAAAAACTATTTCTGGACTTGCTCTTCGACCTCCCCTCGCCTGAATATCTTATAGCCGATAAAGGCTATCGTGATTGACATCAGTGGCGAAAGGATGTTGAAGAAGCAGTAGGGCAGATATTCCAGCGTGGAGACTTTCAGTACCATCGACTGCGTCATACCGCAGGTGTTCCACGGAATCAACACAGAAGTAACAGTGGCAGAGTCCTCGGTTGAACGGCTAAGCAGTCGTCCTTCGAAATTCTTGTCCTTGTATAGTTGCTTGAAGATGTTGCCCGTGAGGACAATGCTAAGATATTGGTCGCCGGTTGCCATATTGGAGAAAAGTCCTGTTGCTACCGTAGAAGTTACAATCGAACGCCGTCCACTGATGCCACGTGCCAAGGCTGTCGTGAGGCTTCTCATCATTCCGCCACCCGTAAGTGCACCACCGAAAGCCGATGCGCAGAAAATGAGGAATACCGTGCTTAGCATACCCTTCATGCCACGGGTCTGCACCAAGTTGCTTAGAGTTTCGTTGCCAGTGTCGATGGCGGTACTGTCGAAGTAGGTAACCATCAGCCCGCGGAAGCTGTTGCCATCGCCAACTTGCGCCACTATGTCGGGCTGTGCAAAAAGCATTGTTATGCCAGCCACCAATGCCGACAAAAACAATATGACAGCAGCAGGAAGTTTCAAGGCGATAAGCACGGCAGTGAATAGCGGTATCAGCATCAGCCATGGATTTATGACAAAGCTGTTTTGCAGTCCTTCGGCAAAAGATTCGGCTTGTGCTGTGCTTTCGGCTGAGTGCATAAGGCTTACCACGAGGAATATTATCAGGGTAATGCGTATGTGTTTGAAAAGAGGCACTTCGCCTACCGACGAAGCAAGAACGGTTGTATCGGAGAGCGGAGAAATCTTGTCGCCGAAATATGCGCCCGAAATTATTGCTCCGGCCGTCCATCCTGCGGAATATCCGTGTGCCGTACCGATGCCCAGAAGTGCTATGCCGACGGTCGCAACTGTAGTCCACGAACTGCCAGTTATGAGCGACACCAAAGCGCAGATGATGCAAGCCATAAACAGGAAGAGCGAAGGCGTTAGGATTTTCATTCCGTAGTATATCATTGTAGGCACAACTCCGCTCATCATCCAGCTTCCCGAAACGGCACCGATAAGGAAAAGTATAATGACTGCCGGTCCGATAGTCTTTATGTTGTCGCCAATGGCACCGTTGATGTTTTCCCACGACACCTTGTAGCCAATCATCGCTATTGCCACAGCCACGGCGGCTGCAACCAGCAAAGCCGTCTGGCTGGCGCCATCGATGGCATCGGAGCCGAACTCCCTAATGACAAGAACCTGCAATGCCACAAGCACCGCAAAGGGAATTATGGCTATTGACCAATGGATATGGGGAGAGGTGGAAGTCATAGTACCGCTGCAATTTTTCTTATATTACCTAGGATTTTCGTTATGGACTTATCGTTTCGAGAAGTCTGCATATTGTATTTCGTTTGCAGATACATAAGCGCATCGGCAGGAATGTCAAGTGCAGCCTCGATCATAAGAGCAGTCTTGGCGGTCAACGGACGATGACCGTTCAAAATTTCATTTACCACCGAGTATGTAAGCCCAATGCTGTCGGCAAGTTGACGCTGACTGATGCCACGCGATTCTATTTCGTCCTTTATTACTTCGCCCGGATGTGTCGGGAAAGCTCCATATCCTAAATTTCCCATAGACTTTCTATTTGTAATGGTTCGACAATTCTATTATGTTGCAGATGGTAATACCTTTGTCTGTCTCATCCGAAGATTTGAATTCTATGCGATACTGGTCGTTGACACGAACAGACTCCAATCCTAATTTATCACCAGATAGTTTTTCGTAATTCAAAGAATTGAAGCGAAACAAATCTGTCACTTTGTCAACGGCATCAAGAATATTAATTACGCGAATATATTTCTTTACAATTTGCGGTTGGTAGCGATGCTGTTTGTCGCTAGTTTTCCCATCATAGTAAAGTTCTCGCAAATATTCCTTGTCAAATAATATTTCCATCCTGCAACAATGACAGTTGCAAAGATAATGAACATTTTCTAAAAGTTCGCAAAAAATGCGAACTTTTTTTTATTCGCGAACAGAATTAGCGTTTTCTTATTCCACCACCACCTTCTTCTCAACCAACTTCCCATCAATGTCAAACACCACCAAGTAAACGCCCTTACCATAGCCCGACAAATCGACTTCGGCAGCATCGACAAGGCTTTCGATACTTGTTATCTTTCTGCCTAACGAATCGTAAATGTCGGCTCTGGCATTTTTGCCATCGTTAGAAATGTAGAACTTGCCAGTGGTGGGATTGGGGTAGATACTGATTCCATTATTGCAATCTTCTGCAATACCGTCAAGGGTCGGATTGCGATATACTAAAACATCATTTCTGTAGAAAGTATGTAAACCATAGTCTGAACCATCAGTTGCATGTGGTATAGAATACCAAAAGAAGCCACTAAGACTACCTATTCCTTGTATTATGTCTCCATTCCATTTATAATAATTGCCATCAAGTAATAAAATAGAATCTATTGTACTTCCCAAAGTGGCTTGCTCAAACATACTATTATCATATAACAATTGGCAATACAAAGTTTTGTTTGGAGTCCAATCAAAATCATATATCAAATATTCACCAGGCTGCATAAACGGAAAATTATAACTTGAAAAATATGCATATATTTTATTGTCGTACGATTCCCTTAATGCAGCATAGTAATTTCCATCACACAATATCTTGTAATAGTACACATCATTAATCAAAGTATCTCCTAAAACCTCGTAATTATATTCCCTATAATAACGTGGGTCAAAGAAATTTGTCTGTACGACTGTCCATCTGCTTCTTGGTTCAAAATAATGATACCCGCTTATATAGCATTCGTCATAATGCGGATTGTGGTATATGATTTCATCATTGTACTGTACGCAAAGCAACTCTTCTGAACCACCAGTAATACCAATGTTGCCATAATTATTAAGCAACCCATTAAGAGAACCAATTCCTTCGCACCATACAACCTGCTGTCCCATTGCCGACAAATACAAAGTTTTCCTTTGCCTATTACCAACCATCATACTTCCAACCGAATCGACAACAAGATTTGTTTGAAGTGCATCTACATAAAACTCATCGCCTTCTTCCAATGTAAAGTCGTACAACAGGACATGTTCGTCGTCAGCATTGCGGAAATAATAAACCTTGCCGTTATAGGAATACATATAGCCGGCATCAACCCAGTATGTATGGTTTTCATCCGTTGACTTCATCAACTTGAAATTGGCATTGTGTTCATCGACAAGTTTCATATAATAACTGCCGCAAGGCCTATTGTCGTACGATGAAAACAAACCTGTACTCCAGAGCCAGTTTGTGCTGAAGATTGGGCTTTCGTCAATTCGTTCGTCACATTCGTAATGATTCCACATATAACTTCTGTACGACACTTCATCGTCGTTGTAGCACCTAAGACCTGTATATACAAACACATCGCCAGGACATTCCGGAGAATAGAAAAATCGCTTCTCGCTTCCAATCCTCTCTATTATTTTCTCGCTGTATATCTCATTATTATCATCACCATACAATCCGTATATCGTGCAAGAAAATTCCTGCACCTTCAAATCGACACCGTTAATATTCTCAATATATACAGAATCCACAATGAAAGGTGAGATAGAATCGCAGTAACAATCAAGGGAGTATATATTCAGCGTGTCTCCAACATTAAGGCTTAGGTCGTACATCTGCACAAATTTAGTCCCATCCCAATAGTAAACCCTTGAATTGGATTCGTGTACAATAATTGATGGAACATTTCCTCCATATTCTGTTCCCATATAACTTACGGTCTTATGGAGAATCTGTTTTGCAGCCGTATCGTTTATAACAGTATCTCCCACTACTGTATATTTATCATATCCGTGTGCCTGATAAGTAAATTCCTGCTGGTCGTCGAATGTCCAGGTTGCACCATCACGGAACCAATTCTGAGCAAACAAAACCGTACTCAACACTACAAAAAGCGAAATCAAAGCAATCTTCTTCATAACTAATCTATGTTAAACTTTCCGCAAATATAAGCATAATTCTATTTATAACTATATCTTTGAGATGTTATTATACGAATGGGGGGGGTATATAAAATTGTGAAAATTTGAGACAAATATGTAATATTGGGTATTTGTTTTGTTGTCTGGAAATAATCTTTTGTACTGTTCTATCAAATAACCATCAAATAAGAACTCACTGATAATCAGCATTCATTTTGCAAATATAAGGCTTTTTATCAAATAACCATCAAATAAGATTTACCTAGACAAGTATGTTCTGCTGACAAATACTTTATTCTTTCCCCAACTTTCTCCTTATCCCCGCCACTATCTGCATCAGAATAAGTATCACAGCCACAACGCCGCACATACGCGCAATGTAGTCGCCATACTTGGAGTAGAAGGTAACCTTGTCGTTGGCATTTATTGTTGCTGCTATGCCACCGCGCTGCCACCAGCCGAGCGACTCAACGACATCGCCACGCTGATTGATGATGCAGCTTATGCCCGTATTTGCGCTTCGTGCTATGCTGCGGCGAGTCTCTACGGCACGCAGACGCGAGAAACTGCAATGCTGGCGATAGCCGGGAGTGTCGCGCCACCAGCCATCGTTGGTGATGACAAAAATCATTTGTGCGCCATCCTCCACAAAACCTCCGCAATGTTCACCAAATGCCGATTCGTAGCACACCGGCACACCGACCTTTACACCGCTTACATCGTTTGTAAACGCTGTCGGATGTTCCTGTCGTCCGTGACTACCACTCATTCCTCCAAGGTCGGTCATAAGGTCGCTGAGGAAGCCGAAAACGCGGATGTACGGAAGTATTTCTGCACCGGGAACCAGCTTGCTCTTGCGGTAAATTTGCACATAGGGACCAGAATCGACTTGCATCGAGACATTGTAGATGTCGTAGTGGTCGTTTTCGCCGATTTCGCGTGCGGTTTCGGTGATGGAAGTACCATCGTAGGCCTTGTCACCGTTCTTGTGGTAATAGACCTTGAAAGTGGTTGCGCCAACGACGAACTTGCCCTTAGGATAGTCGGCCATAAACTTGCGCACCGCCACAAGCGACGAATTGCCCTGCATAAAGTCTTCCTGAATGGTATTGTTCAGTGCCGTTTCGGGAGCGACAAAGTAGTCGGTCTCGGCATTGCCGTAGGTAGAGGCAATGTCAAGAATATTTTCAATCTGCGAACCGAAAGTGTTCTCGTCGAACTTTTCGCCCCACGGGTCGATATTCGGCTGAATTACCAACATTTTGTACAACAGAGCATTCACAATCAATATCCAAGCCGAACCACCCAGATGTCCGGTAAATTCGTACCACTGTACAAACATCACATCGTTGGCGAACGAGTTACCTAGCACCAGCCACGGCCAAGCAATCTCACTGTTCATAAACAGATATTCGAAAGCCACATAGCAGCTCACAAATGCAATAAGTCCAACCTTTTCACCACCGCGCCGCCACAATGCATATACAATCCTCATTGTCAGTGCCATTAGCAACGACGATGCAAGCACAGCCATAAATACGCCGGCAGGACTTGCAAAGTAAACCCACCAAGTCGTAATGAGGTTCCAAAGTACGAATGTCAGGTACGAATAGCCGAAAAACTTTGCTCCGCCGTGCTTGCCGTTCTCGCTTATGATATTCTGCATCAGCATAAGCATTGGGACAAAGCCCACAAGCGTCAGCCACGGCAAATGCAGGTTGAACCAGCCTGCGCTCAGCAAAAGTGCCGACAATACGCACAAACCGAACCTTATAGCAACACTGAACTTTTTCATTGCAATTCGTTTATCTTGTTGTAGATGAATTCGGAAACACCAACCGACTTTTTCACATACGCATTTGCCTGCGCACACGATTCGGAATATTTTGCCTCGTCGGAAAGAAGTGTTTCGATAACATTTTCAAATTCGTTGTATGAGGAAATAGAGAATCCAGCACCGCAACCTATCAAGTCGAATGCTTCCTTGAACTTGCGGTAGTTTGGCCCGAAAATCACAGGAATACCATAAACCACAGCCTCGAGAGTGTTGTGAATTCCGACACCGAATCCTCCGCCCACATACGAAAGCCGTCCGTAGCGGTACATCTTCGACAACATTCCCATAGAATCGACAATTATGTACGAAAGTTGCGACGCATCGGCAGTTTCGCACTTTGAAAGGCGCACAAGCGGTTTTCCGAGCATCTTTTCGATTGCACAGAGGTGCTCCTCGTGAATCTCGTGAGGAACAATCACAGCTTTCAAGTCGTCGTGTGAGTTGACATACTGCGAAATAATCTTTTCGTCGGGTGGCCAGGTGCTTCCGCAAACGATGACATTTCCCGACTTTGCAAACTTGCTAAGAAATTCATTTTCGTACTCCTCGTGTGAAATCTGGTACACACGGTCGATGCGGGTATCGCCACAAACCGAAATGTTCTTCACGCCAGCCGATTCGAGCAAGCTCTTGGAGTTTTCGTCCTGCACAAACATCCATGCAAAGTCGGTAAGAACCTTGCGGTAGAACTTTCCCCACGGACGGAAAAATATCTGTCCACTGCGGAAAATTCCCGAAATGAGGTAAGTATTTATTTTTCTTCGTGCAAGTTCGCGTATCATGCAGTACCAGAACTCGTATTTCACGAAAACGGCGAATTCAGGATTTATGATTTCGATGAATTTTCGTGCATTGCGCTTGCTGTCGAAAGGAAGGTAGCACACGATGTCGGCCTTGTCGTAGTTTTTGCGCACCTCGTAACCACTTGGACTGAAGAAAGTAAGCACAATCTTCTTGCCTTCGCGCTTGTAGCGTTCAATCAGCGGACGACCTTGTTCGAATTCGCCGAGCGAAGCCGCATGAAACCAAACATATTTCTGTTCAGGTTCGATTTTTGCACGCAGATTTTCCTCCCAATTCTTGCGTCCCGACACCATAAGTTTTGCCTTGCGGTTGAACGGGGCAGCCAACC
Source organism: uncultured Bacteroidia bacterium (assembly GCA_902762455.1). Taxonomy (GTDB): domain Bacteria; phylum Bacteroidota; class Bacteroidia; order Bacteroidales; family ML635J-15; genus Bact-19. Next base: position 31,928 of record CACWOG010000012.1, read on the forward strand.
TTACCGCCAGAAAATAAGCGCGTATGCAGAGAAAATAGAAGAATTTCATCGTTAGTAGTAGTAATATTCCTCAGGTGCATGGCGGTAAACCGGCAAAATCCACCCTACGCGTATTCCGATCATTGAGTCGTGATACTGGGTATTATCCTTGCCACGCAGGTTGAAGTCGTAGTTGCGGCGCGATTTTGTCCAAGCAAACGTATACTCAACGCCACCATAGAAGTTTATCAACTTTTTGTTGCTAAGGAATTGATATCCGAGGAAACCGCGCAAAGCAATACCGTTTCGCAGTCCGTCGTAGCCTTTCTTGTAGTCGCCAAGCACTGGGGGCGTGTTGTTCGAACGGTTTTCGATGCGGATATGGTGTTCAAGAATGCCTGCGCCAATGTTTACAACTATTCCCGAATTTGGATTCGGCTTGCGGAAAGAGAAAACATAGCCGGTCTTGATTCCTGCGTAAAATCCCGACTGCGTCATCAGCACGGTGCCGTATTCACCCGCCGAGTTTATGATATTGCCCGACTGCGTCATGATGCCTCGCAGAATTGAAACACCATTGTCGGTATATCCACCCCAGAGGTAGCTTCCCTCGAAGCCGAAAATCCAGTTGTGCTTAGTCTTGAACGACAATCCCACCCCCATAGTTGAAGGATTTTTGCCGTATTTAGCCCTTAAATCTGTAAGCGAAAACTGGTAGGCATAGTTTATTTCACACTGCCAAACATTTATGCACGAGTCCTTTATCTGTGCAATCCCCGCCACAGAAAAAGACATAATGGCAAGTAATATTATCAAATACTTTTTCATCATTTCGCAAAACTAATACTTTTTTCCATTAGTCAAGCGTAAAATATATTTTTAATTCTCTTTACCCTCAATATATTCCGAATAGCACTTGAAGAAGTCGTAGCCCATAATGTCACTGATTTTTAGAAGCAAGTCGGTGTATATCCATTTTCGTTCGAATAGTTTATACATATTTTGCCTTGAATAGCCGAGTTGTGTTGCGAGCCAAGTAATTGTACGACCTTGACGGCGAAGCTCCTGTTTTATTATGTGTCCTATATGTAGTTCTTTGTCCATTGTTTTTGCCTTTGCGAACCTTGCCATTGTTTCAAATATAAGCATACAAAAAAGGCGGAACTGCTTCGTTGGATGCTTATATTGTAATCGAGGCTCGGCAAAGCCTTTGTAGCACATAAGCACGAACAATTCACGCCTAAAGCGTGAACTTATCGCAACTTATTCTCGCTACTTGAATTGTGCCGATTCCGATTACAGAGAATAAGAGCAAAAGCTCAATAAGTTTTATGTCTTTTAAATTTTATATATCATATATAATCTTTCATTTAGGGAACAAAGATAAGAGTTTTTAAGCAAAAGGAGCATGTTTTTTCTCAAAAATGGAAAAAGGTTACCATATAGGCAACCTTTTTTGTTTAATGAACTGTGTAAATTATTCGCCAAAATAATCACAAACGTCATCATAAAAGTTTGAAGCAATAGAATTTGCATACTGTGCAATAGTTGCACCCGCTGCTGCTCCCGATGGACCACCAATATAAGCACCTGCTGCAGTTAACCCAGCAGTGATTGCTGACTTCAACCCAGTTTTAACGATGCCTTTTGTATATTTATTTCCGCAAAAGAAATCATACAACGGCCTTCCATTAGAATCTTTTCTATCACTCTTTTCAACTTTCAAGTTAAGAGTACACTGATGAATATCATCTTCTATTACAGCCACATTACCATAACTGGCCAAATACAATCCATCAGCAATTTTTGTTCTTTCTTGTGCATTCGCAATATTAGAGCCTAAAAACAAAAGACAGATAATTGAAAATACCATTACTAAACTTTTTTTCATCTCTATTTTTGCCAAGTTATATCCCATTAGGCTCGTCGGTTTTTGAGAATTAAGTTGACTATCGTAAATTATTGGATACTAGTTTAAAACTTCCACAGAATCTATTTTAATTCTTTTTGTCTCACAGCCAGATGTAGTACCACTTGGGCTATTTTTGTAAAGTGTTGCTGTGCTTTCTGAATGATAACCATGCTCAGCAGCGCCATAAACAGAATAGCAATCCGATCCAACCTTAATGCCTCGTTCATTGTAAACACTGACGCAGACCTTTATTGATTTTGTAGAATTATTGTAGAATTTGAGAGAAGAAGAGGTGTGACTGTCATCTGAAACAGAAACAAACACCGCATAACCATCATCACCTGGAACAAATGCTTTATCCTGTTGTGCATTTGCTACAAAGACAAAACTCAACATCATCGCTGATAATAATACCAATATTTTTTTCATTGTTACTTTGCCTGGTTATATCCCATTAGGCTCTTCGGTTTTAAAAATATATAAAATTGTTCTATTGCAAATTTATCTCTTTCTGTCTTGGCACTATTCTACCTAATGGACCAGGAATTACATATTCTTTAATAAAATCACCATACGGTCTCACTTCGTCGCGAATAAGCTCATCACTTTGACTGAATCCAAATGTAAATGGCACATATTCATCTGTTGTATTCGTTATACTAAGATTAACGCGTACAAAACTAGAACCAGAACAATCCTCTAAAGTTGCAGACCATCTCAATTCACCAATCCTCTCCTTTTTTGCCATTTTGAACTTGTTAACTATAATTGTTCCTGTTGTTGGGAATGGAGTCGAATACGATTCAACAACATACTTAGGTGCAGAAAATGCGCAAAAGATTATAGCAGACAACACCAAACTGCATACAACACTTATTATTAAAAATATTTTCTTCATCTTCTTTTTGCCTTGTTATATCCCATTGAGCTCATCGGTTTAAATGGGAAAAAGAGACCTCTATGATCACAAAATGAGATCTCTTTTAGGAATAAATATGCTTTACTTAATTACCTTGATTTCAATTCTCCTATTTTGACTCATGCTGTCTTTAGCATTTGGTGCGATAGGTTCTGTTTCTCCCTTACTCTCAAGTATAATTCTCTCTGATGAAACTCCCTTTTCTACCAAATATGCTTTGCCTGCTTCAGCACGTTTCATTCCTACTCTTTCGTTTACGCTTTCAGTTCCAAGACTGCATGTGTGACCAGTTATACATATTTTAACATCCGAATACCTATTTAATATATCGGCTGCATTGTCCAATTCTTGCTTTTGTTCTTCAGTCAAACTAGTATCGTTGAACTTAAACTTTTCAACTTTTGTAGAAGCCAAAACATTCATCGCATCTTGTTTCTTCTTTTCTTCGGCTGCCCTTATTTCTGCTTGTCTCTTTTCTTCAGCAATACGAGCCTCTTCCTGTCGTCTTTGTTCTTCCTGCTGCCTTCTCAACTCTTCTTCGTTTTCTTCTTCTACAGTTGACTTAACTGCATTTATTATCTCCTCAGGAGTTTGACGAAGTCCAGATTGACTTAAAATTTCTTTTTTTTCTGTTTCTGTAAAATCGTTAGAATTAACAATAGCTACTATATAATTCTCATAATGAAAATCATTGCCTCCATATTGATTCATTTGCTCTTCCAATTCTAACTTTTCTTTCAATCTCTGAGCACGTTTTCTTTCTTTGTTCATCTCATTGGCATCATATGCGATATCAAACCAAGCAAGTCCACGCTTTGTCAAAGCTTCGGTACGTTCTTCTTGACTAGTTGCCTTATGCTTATCACTCATATAATTTAATTCTGTATCATAGGCCCTTCTTGCTAATTCTACTGCTTCTGGATTTTTAGAATTGGCAGCAATAACATCAAATCCATAATCCTTCACAACATTCATCTTTTGGTATCTATCTTCTGCATTAGACCAAGACATTCCTCTTTGAACATCTTGATTGTTATTAGAAACCCATTGTGCTATAGCCTCTCCATTTTCGCGGCCTATACCTAATTTTTCACCAACATCTCCAGCGACAGCACCGACAGCAAAACCAACAGCCTTTTTAAAACCATTACAAAATTTTTTCCACCCTTTTCCGTCTTTAGCACTAACATCAAAACTAAGTAGTATGCAAGATATCAATGTAAAAATGACAACTTTAGTTTTCATCTTCCTTTTAATTTATTGTTAATATTAAGGTAACACTATATTTTTCTGCCATGTATAAATGCCAGGTATGGAGTCTTTAGAAATCAGATACATAGCATCTCTTTTACTATAAACTCCGCTATATCCGAATTTCTCTTTATCTAGGCTTTTGCCTTCTATTTCAATTTCAGCTTCCTTCTTGGGATTACCCTTAACAACATACTTACATTCTGCATACTTGAAAGGAGGAACCACAATTGAAGTATCAACCACTACTGATTTATAAACATCCACCTTACTATCGGTTAGAAAATACAAACTTGTAATGACAGTCCCTCTTTCTCCATTGTTTTCAGCACCATGTATGGTACTCCATACTGTTTTTCCCAACTTATAACTTGCGCAACTGCACATAATTGCGCCAAGAATAAAAAAGACTAATAATTTTTTCATCATATAAACTAACATTAATAATTCAAATAAAATTTGCTAGATCCAATTAAGATAAAATACTTATAATACGAATATTGATCGGGATTTGTGGAATTGGAATCATACGAATAATTTGGCTTCATGTCATAATACTGATCATTGCACTTAACTTTCAATAATCCATCTTGTGTAATATACACATCTACATTTGCCGCACTTTTTATAGATCCATCCCAACTATAACATACTACAGTGGATACTTTACGATACTCGCCAAATCCCACAAATTCACATCCCTCACATCCCATATCTTTAGCATCAGATTCAACAATTTTTTTTGCAACAGAGGAAACTGTCCTAAACAAAGCATCATATTTATGATTTTGCGCATTAGCATTTTCAGCAAAAATGATTATCATCAATATTAAGTAACAAAAACTTCTTATCATTCTTTTATCCATCATTCTTTTTATTTAAATTAACGGCACAAAAGTACCTATAAACACCATTTGTAGGTAATTTTACGCGTAAACTATATTGAGTAATGTTTTATGATTTAAACTTGTCGAAAATGTAAACTATAGGTTTACAAAAAAAGATACGACACCTCTGAGGTCGCACATTCTTATAATGCTATTTATTGCTGTTTCTTGAAGCGGATGTAGTAACCCAATGCAAACTGACATACGAAGCCGAATCGTTGGTCACTTTCACGATATACATCGCCAGGACGTATGCCTGCATCGTCAATTACCTCTGTATTCGTTTCGTCAATTGAGATTACATCGTGACGCCATGAGGTCAGCCAATGGAAGTTGAATCCGATATTTAGGTCGAATGTTATTCTATTGCCTGCATTAAATTGATATCCAATGCGGTAAGCCGATGTTATGTCGTTTATTGCAACATCCTCCACGTAGCTATACGTTGCCGCGAAACTGCCAGCATGATACGAATCGATATTCATTCCCTTATATGCAATCTGCACTTCACCGTACCATCCGAAAGGAGCCTTCTGGTCGAATTCAACCAAATGTTTGTTGACCTTGCCCCAGTAACCACGCGCGCCAACAGAAATCTCACCGCCTTTGCAACCGGAAAAGAGACTCCACTCATTGCCATTATTGTACATGCATGCAAATTTGTATGTAAGTTCGGCTGTGACACTAAAATTCCTATGGAAAGGCTTTTCGAAACCAACATTCGGATTGAGCACAAGTGCCTTGAAAGGTCGTATTTTCACCACAGTGTTCTGGAAAAACTGCGCCGATGCCGACAGCGACAAAAGCAAAGCGATTGATAATATGGCGAAATATCTTTTCATCGTCACAAAGGTAATATTTTTTTTGATTGAGACAAATGGATCTGCAAAACTACTTATTTCATAGTACTTTTGAAATAAGGTATAATGCGCTTAACAACAAATTTCTATATCCCCACCTTTTCGACGAGTTCAACAAGTTCGTCCAAATGGATTTCACGCGAAGGGATTTCAAAGTCGAAACCTTCGTCTTCGATGAATTTGTTCAGCTCGTTTATGTTTCTGAGACGCTTCGTGACGTCTAACTCTATCCTGAGGTAATTGTCGCCGTGAGCAATGAAATACCCTTTGAAATATCCACCGGATGTCTTGCAGGCACAGGTTTTCATCTTGTATTTCGTAATACCTACATATAGTTCGTTTCCTGCAAGCCGCTTTACGAATCCATACGATTCCATTCCGAACCGTTCTTCATCGAAGAAAAATGAATTATAGGCAAAATTGCCGTTCTTTACCGACTTTACCGAATCGGGCGGGTATATTGTCCTGCGTTCGTCGGAAGAATATTTTGCACGGAAAAAGTTGTAGTACGACATCGGGGAGAAATATACCAAGGCTTCCTTTTCGGAATTGTCGTTGAAGGTGATTGTCGCCTTCTCCCATTTTTTTGCAGGAACGCACGAAGACAACAATAGTGCCGATAATAAAAACAGCAATGTAATCTTTATTGGCAGTATGATATTTTGTTTTTTCAAAAACATTACTTATAACAAACTGTCATTCCGCAAGTCAGAACAATAATGCGATACGGGCAGGGAGCATAATATTGTTCGACTGTGCGGAATCTCCTATAAGTACCCAGTGGAGATTTCGCATAAGCGGACTCACAAGGCTCGTTCCTGCGCCTGTTCGTTCTGCTTTGCGAAATGACGTTATAAAACTTCATTCTTCAAAGTAAGCATCTTCAGTGCTGCGGCTGCTGCTTCTGTTCCCTTGTTGCCAAGTCGTCCGCCAGCGCGGTCGATTGCCTGCTGCTGGTTGTTAGTGGTAAGCAGTCCGAATGCCACTGGTGTAGCGTATCTGGTGTTTACGTCCATTATGCCTTGAGTTACACCCGAACACACATAATCGAAATGCTTGGTGTCGCCTTGAATTACACAGCCGAGACAAATTACAGCATCACAATTTTGGTTTTCAATGAGATAAATTGCGCCTAACGGGAGTTCGAAACTGCCGGGAACGCTTCTAAGTACTATGTCTTCGTCCCTATATCCGTATTTCTTTAGCGTTTCGATTGCTCCGCTTGCAAGGTTGGATGTTATTTCCTGGTTCCACTCCGATACAGCTATTCCAATTCGGTATGGATTCTGCGGATTTTGCTTTGCTATTCCGGTTTCTGTGTAAATTGAAAGGTTCTTCAGTTCGCTTGCCATAGTCGTAATATTAAAAAAATGGGGGACAAGTCCCCCAGAGATTATGAAAGATAATGTGTGTTTACTTGCCTAAATGCATTTCTGCACGCTTGATATACTTTTCAATGTTGGTCTTGTCGTTTCTCTCAAGTACCGAATAGTAGTCTTCCTGTACTCTTGTGTAGGTGTCGAGAGCCTTCTGGTATTCGCCCATAAGTTCGTAGGTGTTGCCTGCCTTTATGAGGAACAACGGAGAAAGGTAGTCGTTGTTAGCCTTGTCGGCAGCTTCTACATAGTGCTTTGCAGCCTTTTCGTTGTTGCCGAGTTCCATATTTGCGTCACCGATAAGAGCGACTGCCATAGGACCAATCATCGGGTCGTCGCTATCAAAACCTTCAAGGTAAGATATTGCATCTTCGTACTGACCGAGTCTCATGCAACAAACACCTGCATAGTAGCGAGCAGCGTTGCCCGAAGGAGTTCTGCCGTAGTCATCAACTATTGCTGCAAAACCGCTGTATTCGCCGTCGATTCCGTTGAGTGCAAGTTCGAAGTTGTCCTCTGCAAAAGCGAATTCTGCCTTGTAGAGTTCGGTCATAGCCTCGCGGTTCCTAGGTTGCTGTACAAATTTAACGTATGCGATGATACCCAATGCTATAACTACGATAGCAGCGAAAATTATAATAATTATTTTCTGATTTTTCTCGAACCAGTTTTCGGTACGGTTCAATGCAGATTCTACATTCTGCAAGCCTTCATCCTGAGTAGTTTTCTCTTTGTTTGACATAATCTGTTCTTAAAAAATAACGTTACAATTTTGAGAGTGCAAATTTAATTCTTTAATTTGAATTGGATATTAAAAATATGCACTTTTTTTACATTTGGCTAATTGGTTGAGGTTCAGGCAAAGAGGAGGTTCTTCATAAATAAGGGCAAGGTTCATATTTAGAAAGGCAGAGCCTTGATTGGAGTATTGTGATTATGTTATCGTAGGCACGAGCCTACGACAAACGAGGGAAGATTATACTATCAAAAGTAAAATTCAACACCAATTTTTTACTTTAAAAAGTAAAAAAATACCTAAGATTTTTATTATAAAAAGTAAAATTGTCGGTCGATAATGAAATAACTATGCCAGCCAATGGGGATTTCCTAGTTGGCGGCAAGCTTCTTATTGAAGTTGGTGGCAAGGGAAAAGACTTCTCACAGATTGCCGATTTACCCGATAGTTATCTTGCAGTTGATAATGTCGAAATAGGTGTTGGCAATCGTATTCCATTGTGGATGTTGGGATTGCTGTATTAAACAAAAAAGTCCGCCTTGCGAGCGGACTTCTTTATTTTCGAATACAAGTTCCTTATCCCTTGAGTGCCTCGGCACCGCTGGTGATTTCGGAAAGTTCGTTTGTAATGGCAGCCTGACGAGCCTTGTTGTACATGAGCGTGAGAGTCTTGATAAGCTCGGTTGCATTGTCGGTTGCCTGATGCATTGCTGTCATACGGGCACCCTGCTCGGCTGCAAAGCTGTCGAGTATCGACTTGAAGAACTGAATCTTCATTGACTTCGGTATCATGTCGTCAACAATCTTATCGACAGTTGGCTCAAAGATATAGTCGGATTTCTTGGCTCCTTCGCCTGCCTCGATGGTGAAAGGAAGGAAAGGTTCGACTTTCTGTTCCTGCGAAGCTGCGTTCTTGAAGCTGTTGTAGATAAGGTCAACTTTATCGTACTTACCATCAACAAAATCCTTCATTATCGGTTCTGCGATTTCGGCGGCAGTTGCGAAATTGAGCTTGTCGAAAATTTCTTCGCTGTGAGCAACAATTTCGAACTTCTGCTTAAGTATGAAGTCGTAAGCCTTCTTTCCAAGGCAAATAAACTTCACATTGCCCTTTTCGAGCTGAGCGGGATAGTTCTCCTTCACGTGAGCCATAGCCTTCTTGCAGATGTTGGAGTTGAAACCTCCGCACAATCCTCTGTTCGATGCCATCAGCACCACGAGAACCTTTTCCACCTTGCGAACCTCGCCGTAGCAACTTGCGTGGTTCTTGTCGAGACTTGAGCTAACCTCAGCCAAAACGTCACGCATCTTGTCGGCATACGGTCTAATCTGCAAGACTCTGTCCTGAGCCTTCTTCAGTTTAGCCGCAGCAACCATCTTCATTGCAGATGTTATCTGCTTGGTTGACTTTACAGAACTGATTCTATTTCGTATATCTTTAAGTCCTGCCATAATTTACATTATTTCTTGTACTTCTTTGTTAAATCCTTTGCGACTTCGGTAAGCACATTGGTGATTTCGTCGGAATATTCGCCCTTTGCAAGACGGTCCATGATGTCCTTGCGGCTTGTGTTCATGAACTCGATGTATTCCTTTTCGAATTCGCGTACCTTGTCAATCGGAACATCCTTCATCAAGCCCTTTGTTCCGCAGAAGATGATAGCTGCCTGTTCCTGAACCTTAACTGGTGCATGCTCCGGCTGCTTCAGGATTTCGACGTTCTTGCGGCCCTTGTCGATAACCGAAAGGGTAACTGCATCGAGGTCGGAACCGAACTTAGCGAAAGCTTCCAGTTCACGGAACTGAGCCTGGTCGGTACGAAGGGTACCAGCAATCTTCTTCATACACTTTATCTGAGCCTTACCACCTACACGCGATACTGAAATACCGGCGTTGATAGCGGGACGGATACCAGCGTTGAACAAGTTTGACTCGAGGAATATCTGTCCGTCGGTGATAGAAATCACGTTGGTCGGGATGTATGCCGAAACGTCGCCTGCCTGGGTTTCGATGATAGGAAGAGCGGTCAACGAACCACCACCTCTTACCTTACCCTTGAGGCATTCTGGCAAGTCGTTCATCTTAGCTGCAATCTCGTCGGACTGGATAATCTTAGCAGCTCTTTCGAGCAGACGTGAGTGCAGATAGAAAACGTCACCCGGATAAGCTTCACGTCCTGGTGGACGACGGAGCAACAACGAAACTTCACGGTACGAAACTGCCTGCTTCGACAAGTCGTCGTAGATGATGAGGGCGTGACGTCCAGTATCTCTGAAGTATTCGCCGATTGCAGCGCCTGCGAACGGAGCGTAGTACTGCATAGCTGCCGAGTCGGAAGCCGTTGAAGTAACGATGATGGTGTAGTCCATAGCACCGTAGCGTTCCAAGGTCTTTGCAACGTTAGCAACGGTAGAACCCTTCTGACCGATTGCAACGTAGATACAATAAACCGGGTCGCCCTTCTCGAAGTTTTCCTTCTGGTTAATTATAGTATCGATTGCGATAGCCGTCTTACCTGTCTGACGGTCACCGATAATCAATTCACGCTGTCCTCTTCCGATTGGAATCATGGAGTCGATAGCCTTGATACCAGTCTGCAACGGCTGGTCAACTGGCTGACGGAAAATAACACCGGGAGCAACTCTTTCCAGAGGCATTTCAAACAATTCGCCCTGAATAGGTCCCTTGCCGTCGAGCGGGTCGCCGATTGTGTTGACAACACGGCCCAACATCTGCTCGCCAACCATTATGGAAGCAATACGGCGCATTCTCTTCACCACGTTGCCTTCCTTGATTTCGTCGCAAGGTCCTAATACTACGGCTCCTACATTATCTTCCTCTAGATTTAAAACTATCCCCTTGGTGCCGTTCTCGAATTCGACAAGTTCGTTCGACTGAACATTGTCCAATCCGTAGATTCTAGCGATGCCATCTCCTACCTCAATAACAGTGCCGACCTCTTCCAAGTTGTTCTTGGTTGCGATGCCGTCCAACTGCTGCTTCAGTATCTGAGACACTTCGGATGGTTTAATATCTGCCATAAGTCGTATGTTTAATTAAATGTTATACCTATTAATATATTGATCTCTGAAGTGACTGTTTAATTTCCTGCAACTGTGTCCTGACGCTCAGGTCGAGCTGCTGGTTTTCGATACGTACTATCACGCCGCCAATCATCTGCTCGTCAACCTTGTTCTTCAAATCGACATTTGCCTTGTAAACCTCCTTGATGCGGTTTTCGATGTCGGCACGAAGAGCGTCGTTAATCGGCTGGGCTGTGGTTATCACAACTTCCTTGCAGTTGTTCTTGCGGCGATACGAAGTCTCGAAGTTGCGAAGTATGTCAACCACATATATTTCGCGGTTCTTCTCGACAAGGAACTTGAGGAAGTTGAGCGACAATTCGTCAATCTTTCCAGCGAAAGTTCCATCGAAAAGGCTTATCTTGTCGGACTTCTTGACGATAGGGCTAGCCATTACTTCCTTGAATTCGGGGAGGTCGGCCAATGCTTCGCGCACGAGACGGAAATCGGCATACACTTTTTCAAGCAGTCCTTTTTCCTCTGCAAGCTCGAATATTGCCCTTGCGTATCTAACAGAAATCTTGCTCTGATTCATAACTAGTTGAATTTAATTTCTTTTACCAAATCGTTCACGAGCATTTCCTGGTCGGGTGTAGTGCTGATTTGCTTGCGTACAACCTTTTCGGCAACGGCAATCGAGAGGTCGAGAACCTGATTCTTGATGTCGGCCATTGCAGCCACCATCATAGCATCGCGTTTCTGTTCAGCCTCGGCCATAACCTTTGCGGCTGCCTTTTCTGCTTCCGACTTAGCCTGTGCTACGATTTGTTCCTTTATTTCACGCGCCTCCTTAAGCATCTTGTCTCTTTCTGCACGAGCCTCGTCCATAATCTTCTCGTTGTCGGCCTGAAGTTTCTTCATTTCCTCGCGAGCGATTTCGGCCTGATTCAATGCATCCTCGATGCTCTGGCTTCTTTTCTTAATAGCATTGTTGATGGGCTTCCAAGCAACCTTGCCCAACACGATGAGCAATGTCAGGAAAATAATGGTGGTCCAAAAAACTAATCCTATTCCGGGCGTTACTAAATCCATAACCTATATATTTTAATTTAACGTTTCTTCTGTTTTTAACGGGTAGCTCCAGCCAATCGCTGGAGAACCCGTTTGCTTTTGCACTGAATTAAGCGATCAAAGCAACTACAACACCGAACAAAGCAACACCTTCTACAAGAGCTGCTGCGATGATCATTGCAGTCTGAACTTTACCTGCTGCTTCAGGCTGTCTTGCGATAGCGTCCATTGCTGCGCTACCAATCTTTCCGATGCCTAAACCTGCACCCAATACTGCCAAACCGGCGCCAAGTGATGCGATTGTTGTAATTCCCATAGTAACAAATATTAAAAATTAAACATAAAAAATTCTAAATCAACATTCTACTCGTGTTTGTGCTCTGCAACTGCCAGACTGATGAACACTGCCGAAAGCATCGTGAATATGTATG
>CACWOG010000013.1 GCA_902762455.1 uncultured Bacteroidia bacterium
GAAATCGTTGCCCTCGAAAAGCGTAATTATGTTTTTGTAGATAGGTGCAATACGCGGATGAAGATTGAGCGTATCGCCCGACTTAGGCAAATACATCGGACCAAAATTGTCCTTGTTCCACGCGAAGAAAGCACTAGACGGGAAAATGTCCACATCCTTCCAGTCGTCACGGTCGATGATTTTTCGGCAAGCGGAAAAATCTTTCTCTGCATTGCGTATTTTCTCAAATTCGGCTTCTGTGCAAACAAATTCACAAGCTTTGCCATCGTTTAACATCTCTCCTACCCTGACATCGTACTTGGACAATATTGCATTAAAATCAACTTTTGCCGAATCTACCGATGCACGGAAACGATATAAAGTTTCGTATTCCTCGGCAACCTCTTTGTTGTTCCTGTACAGAACACCATCGTCGATAAGAATTATGTCACCCGAAACACCCACAACCCGAGACACATAGACATCGCGTGACGAAAGCTTAGTATCAAATTCGAGCGGATACCTATAGGCTACCTCATCGCCAATTTCAAACGAACTTGTCTTTCGTACAAATACATGGCTTTCACCACCATCCGATGCCTTGACGCTGTAGAAACCAAACATCGAATAAAATGCAATGCCACCACCAATAATGGCAAGTAACAGCACTATGACAAGTATCCTTTTAGTCTTCATTATGAACAATCTTTCCTATTCTGCTCCAGCGGATTCCGCCATATTCCTTATCCATTGACAACCAGATGAGCCAAGCCTTGCCAACGATGTGGTCTTCGGGAACAAATCCCCAGTATCGAGAATCGGCTGAGTTGTGGCGGTTGTCACCCATCATCCAGTAGTAGTTCATCTTGAAGGTATATTCTGTTGCCGGCTGACCGTTTATGTATGCCTTACCGTCCTTCACTTCCAGCGTATTGCCTTCATAGTAGCCAATTACGCGACCGTAAAGAATCAAGTTTTCCTCGGTAAGCTGAATCTTATCGCCAGCCTTCGGAATATACAGCGGACCAAACCAATCTACATTCCACGGGAACTTCTCGTTGTGTGGGAAAATGCGGAAACTATCATCACCAGTAAATCCCTTTACAACAGTATTCTTCTCAATTGACTCAACAAACGACATTGTCTTGAACTTTTCATAATTCTCTGCCGTCAAAGGTACAATCTTGTAGTTGGCACTGTCGGTATGCAAATCGTAGATGTCGGAACCGTTAATCTCATTCTTACGCAATACCTTCTCGGGAATGTTGGCGGTATTGATTGTCAGACGGTAATTGAACTGCTTTGATGGAATATCCTTCTGAGGCTTTCCATTTACAAAGACCTCACCGTCACGCACTTCCAAAGTATCGCCAGCAATTGCCACACAACGCTTGATGTAGTTTTCTCGCTTATCAACGGGGCGAACTGTAATGTCGTACATATCCCAAACTATTTGGCGTGCAAGGCGAGAGTACTTGTCCATGTCTGGAATCGCAGGATTCTCCTTTGACAAATTAGTCTCGTTTTCGCGCAACTTAGCAGATGCTTTGTTTATAAAATCTTGAGTATGAGCCACATTAGTCATAGGACTGAAAAGCGAGTAGGCAAGATTCATGTAATAGTCGGTGGTTTTCTGCGCAACATTTCCAACGACAATCTTCTTGTTCATCATTGTAGAGTACTGACGGTCAAAATCTGCCATACGGTACTGGGTTATGCGTACAATATCGTAGTAGTCCTGCGCAGGAATCTGCAAAACCACGGTATCGCCAGTCGGATAATTGAACACAACCATATCATCGCGCTTGATGTCGCCCCAGCCAGTCATACGGCGGTATTCGTTCTGAATCCAAGTCACATACGAAGGCGTACTCTGCGTAAACGGCAAAGTGTGGTGAACAAACGGAAATGAAATTGGTGTCATCGGCACGCGCGGACCGTAAGCCGTCTTACTGACGAATAGGTAGTCGCCCACCTGCAATGTTTTTTCCATCGACGAAGTTGGAATTGTAAAGGCCTCGAAGAAGAAAATCCTGATGAACGAAGCGGCAATCACTGCAAAAATCAGTGCGTCAACCCATTCCAAAGTCTTGCGTTTAACTTTCGAGCAGTTTTCGGGATTCTTTGGCTTCCAGAATGCCCAACGCACAAATTTTGTGATGTAAATGTCAATTATCAGCAGTTCGCCAAGCAAAAACCAATAGTTTCCTAGCCAAATCACCCAGCCGATGTAGAAGATTGTCCAACACGCAAACCAAATCCAATTACGACGCGAAGGCTTCTCGATAAATTTCTCGCACTTACCGAGTTTTAAAGTCCAACCTTTTTTCTCTGTAAGCTGATTGCCCGACTGAATTTCCTTTTCCTTATTTTTCCCGAAAGCCATATTTCTTATAAATTAAGTAAATCATTCATTGTAAACATACCGCATTTTCCTGCAAGGAACTCGGCAGCGAGAACGGCACCATTGGCCAGACCACGGCGGCTTTTTGCCGAATGTGTTATTGTAATGTCGTCGAAGTCGCTAGACCACAGCACGCTATGGTCGCCGAAAACCTCTCCTTCCCTAAACGATTTTATTTCCAGAATATTGCCCGATTCCTCATCAAGTTTCCAATCCGAATAACGCGGATTGTTTTCGATAATGCCTTTGGCAAGCGTTATGGCAGTGCCGCTCGGCTTGTCGAGTTTGTGGATATGATGAGTTTCCTCAATATGAGCCGAATACTGCGGATAAGCTGCCAATTTCTGCGCCAGCATACGGTTTATTGCCATAAAGATGTTCATTCCGATGCTGTAGTTCGACGAATAGAAGAATGCCGACGAATTTTCACGGCACAACTTTTCCATTTCGGTGGCATCGAAAGTCCAGCCGGTAGTACCTGACACCACGCGCAGTCCGCCCTTCACACAAGCCATCACATTCTGCTCTGCCGTTTTAGGAGTTGAAAATTCCACTGCCACATCGCCGAGCGAAGAAAGATTGCTACAGGAACGAATGTCGCGGTCGATGTCAAAAATTTCGGAGATTCGGTGTCCGCGTTCAACAGCCACACGCTCAATCTCCTTCCCCATTTTGCCGTATCCAATAAGAACAATATTCATCAAAAAATGTTTGTTGTTTATCACGCAAAAATATGAAAAATTTCAGTAAAAAAGACTGTTTATAAAAAAACACAATAATAAGTATCAGCAAAAGATATAATTGCTACTTTTGCAAGCAAATCAAGACTAATGAACGGCACAATTCCTCATATTGTTCAATATCAAGGCTCGAAAAGAATACTTGCCCCGCAAATACTTCAATTCATGCCTCGACGTTTTGAACGGCTTGTTGAACCGTTTGTTGGAATGGCCGCCATCACAATCGCAACCGCACAACAAAATCGAGCATCAAAATATTTAATCAACGACCTGAACAAACCGATTATTGATTTGCTACAGATGGCTATCGAAAATCCTTCAGAGCTAGTAAACAGATATACAGAAGTCTGGAAAGATCAATTCGATTACGAACAAGGTAACATTGAGCATTTCTACAAAATTCGGTCAGATTTCAACAATGGTGACCAATCTCCAGCAAACATGCTATACCTACTTGCACGATGTGTAAAAGGTTCGGTAAGATACAGTAGCGATGGAAATTTCAACCAGTCGCCTGACAAACGCAGAAACGGTACATCTCCTCTGAACTTGAAAAAAAATGTTGATGCCATTTCGTACTACCTGAAGGGAAATACTGAATTTATGTCGGTGGATTACCGTGATGTGCTGGAAAAAACGACTCGTGGCGATATCGTATATATGGATCCGCCATATCAAGGAGTTTCAAATGTTCGTGACTGCAGATACTATTCAGGAATAGAATTTTACGATTTTGTTGACGCCATAGACAACCTGAACAGGAGAGGAATAGATTTTCTTATCAGTTACGATGGTATGTGTGGCGGCAAACAATACGGCAAAGATTTGCCTAAAGAGCTAGGACTGCATAAAGTTCTACTGAAAGCAGGACTTTCAAGCCAAAGCACTTTACTTGGTAAAAAAGAGATTACATACGAAGCCTTGTATATCAGCAGGAATATAGCCCAAAGAGTACCACAAAAGGCTGTACACATACAGAAAACATTGTTCGACAATATACCAGCATGAAGAAAAAACTTCCAAAAGAATTTAATGACAAACTAAATGCCGTAACAGCCAAACGCCCCAAAACCGTCATACAGCACATATTGGAATTTGGATATGTAACAACCGAAGACTTGAAAAATCTTGGCTATGAACATGCTCCTCGAGCAGCAAGAGACGTCCGCGAATTAGGCATTCCACTTGAAACATTTCGCTTAAAAGATTCCAATGGAAGGAGTATTGGTGCATATCGCTTTGGAGACCCTTCAAAAATTGAAGATAAAATTTCAAAGAAAATAGGTCGCACGGCTTTATCGAAAGCACTAAAGACGGCTTTAGTAGAAAAATATGGGGCTAAATGTTTCATATATCTCCAAGATTTAGGCGAAAAAAGCCTACAAGTTGACCATAGGATACCATACGAAATTGGAGGAGAACAAAGCGAACATGACATAGATAGATATATGCTATTAAGTCCTTCTGCCAACAGAGCAAAATCTTGGACATGTGAACATTGCCCAAATTGGAACGATAAAAATCCAAAATTTTGCGTAAATTGTTTTTGGGCATATCCAGAAAATTACACACATATTGCAGGTAAAGAGCAAAGACAAATCGTCATTACGTTTACTGGCGATGAAATTGAGGACTACAACAAACTGATAAATTTAGTCGGCATAGGAAAAGCCGAAGATACAATAAAAAAACTGATAGACGAGTTCGTAAAATAATAAAACTAACAAGACAATGGCAAATTTCAGCATTTGGGAAGTTCTTTTCCTTCTATGTTTCTCCGTAAGCTGGCCCGTCTCGATTGCAAAGTCGTTGCGTACCAAAATGGTAATTGGTAAAAGTCCAATATTTATGTCGCTGATAATTTTAGGCTACATTTTCGGCATTATTCATAAGTCACTGTACAGCAACGACATAGTAATATGGCTATATGTATTCAATGCGGCTCTTGTATCATTCGATTTGGCTCTGTACTATATGTATATAGGCAAAAACAGACGCGAACTGAAACGACAATAAGTTATTATGGAACAAATCGCACAGTTTTTCGGACAATTTGACATCATCGAGGTATTCAGTTCCTTCATTGTGATGTTTGCCATCATTGACATCCTAGGCTCGATACCTATATTTTTAAGTCTGAAGGAAAGCGGAAAGCCAATCAAAGGCTTGCAAGCCTGCCTAACTGCACTCGGGCTGTTCCTTTTGTTCTTCTTTGCCGGCGACGCCTTGCTGAAACTTTTCGGCATCGACACGGCCTCCTTTGCAGTAGCGGGAGCATTCGTACTGTTCGTATTGGCAGTAGAAATGATACTTGGTCGCGAGATTATCAAGAACGAAAACATTGGAAGCGGAGCAAGCATTGTCCCGGTGGCATTTCCGCTGATTGCCGGTCCTGGTGCTCTGACAGCATTGCTTTCGCTTCGCGCCGAATACGCCGTGGTAAACATCCTCATCGGCTTGCTACTTAACATTATACTCGACTATTTTGTAATCCGTCTGCTCGACAAGGTTAAAAATCTGCTCGGCGCAAATCTAATTTTCATCATCCGCAAATTTTTCGGCGTTATTTTGCTTGCAATCGCAGTAAATATGTTCGTAAACAATATTTATGTGATAATTGCGAATGTGCCGACTATAAACTAGGTTGACCACATCGGTAGCGTCGCGCCATGACACGACGCTACAATATAAATCAAAACGCAAAAAATATTTTTGCATATCCGAAAAAAGATATACTTTTGCACCACTTAATTATTAAGTGCCACTTTAGCTCAGCTGGTAGAGCGACGCATTCGTAATGCGTAGGTCGCGAGTTCAAGTCTCACAAGTGGCTCTTTTTTCATTTTTAGTCAAGACTAACGAATTAGAAAACAATATGTTTGAGAGTTTATCGGAAAGATTAGAGAGATCGTTCAAGATACTGAAGGGCGAAGGTAAAATTACCGAAATAAATGTTGCAGAAACACTGAAGGACGTCCGTAAAGCGTTGCTTGATGCCGATGTCAACTACAAGACAGCCAAGCAGTTCACCGAGAAGGTAAAGGAAGTGGCTATGGGACAGAATGTCATCAAGTCCATCAAGCCAAGCCAGTTGATGGTGAAGATTGCCCACGATGAGTTAGCAAAACTTATGGGCGAAACTGCCGTTGACATCAATACCAAGGGCAATCCGGCAATAATCCTTATGTCGGGTCTGCAAGGTTCTGGTAAGACAACCTTCAGCGGTAAGCTAGCCAATATGCTGAAGACTAAGCGCAGCAAGAAGCCTTTGTTAGTTGCCTGCGACGTTTACCGTCCTGCTGCTATCGAGCAGATTAAGGTATTGGGCGAACAAATCAATGTTCCAGTTTACAGCGAAGACGACAACAAGAATCCCGTACAGATTGCCCAGAACGGTATCAAGCACGCCAAGACTTACGGCTACGATGTTGTAATCGTCGATACCGCTGGTCGTCTGGCTGTTGACGAGGAAATGATGAATGAAATAGAAAACATCAAGAAGGCAATCAATCCGCAGGAAATACTTTTCGTTGTTGACTCGATGACTGGTCAGGACGCTGTAAATACCGCCAAGGAATTTAATGATAGGCTTGATTTTGATGGAGTTATCCTTACCAAATTGGACGGTGATACCCGTGGCGGTGCTGCAATTTCAATCCGTAGCGTGGTAAACAAGCCAATAAAATTCGTCGGTACTGGCGAAAAGATGGATGCCATCGATGTTTTCCATCCGCAGCGTATGGCTGACAGAATCCTCGGCATGGGTGATATCCGCTCTCTCGTTGAACGCGCACAGGAGCAGTTCGATGAAGAGGAATCGCGCAAGTTGCAGAAGAAGATAGCAAAGAACACTTTCAATTTCAACGACTTCCTTGCCCAGATTCAGCAGATCAAGAAGATGGGTAACATCAAGGAACTTGCAAGCATGATTCCTGGTCTCGGCAAGGCAATCAAGGACATCGACATCGACGACAATGCTTTCAAGAGCATTGAGGCGATAATCCATTCGATGACACCAGCCGAGCGCGAAAATCCAGACATCATCAACGGAAACCGCCGCAAGAGAATTGCCGACGGTAGCGGAACAAGCGTTGCCGAAGTCAACCGCATTCTCAAGCAGTTCGAGGAAACCAAGAAGGCAATGCACTATATGTATGCCAACAAGGGCAAGCGTTTCGGAAGAAGATAAAAAAGGATGTCATTCCGTAAGACAAAGGGAACAGGCGCAGGAACGACCCTTGTGAGCCTGTCTGTACGGAATCTCACACAAACACACCCGTCATTGGCGGGTATTTTTATGAATATGGCGAAAGAAATCGAACATAAATTCCTTGTAAAAGGCGACAAATACAAGTCACTTGCCACTCCCACGCTGTACAGGCAGGGCTATATTCCAACCCAAAACGGAATGACAGTAAGAGTGCGCATTGCTGGCGAAAAAGGCTTTCTGACGCTCAAGGACAAAACCATAGGTATGAGCCGCAACGAATTTGAGTATGAAATTCCCGTCCAGGAAGCCAAGCAAATGCTCGACACTATGTGCGACAAGCCGCAGATTGAAAAATACCGCTATGTTATTCCCTCCTCTGAACAAGGTCTGAAATGGGAAGTTGATGAATTTTTGGGCGACAATACTGGTCTTGTTGTTGCCGAAATCGAAGTTCCAACAGAAGATACAAAATTCTCGCTTCCCGAATGGATTGATGTCGAGGTTACTGGAGACAAAAAGTACAACAACTCGCAGTTGTGCAAGAAGCCTTATAAGGAGTGGGAGAAATAATCTTGATAAACCCTATTTTCAACTTTACACTGATGCCGATGGCAAGTTCACATACAACGAACTTCGTGCAGGACTAATGTTTTTGGAGAGGATGGGAAACACAGACAATTAAGTATCAACACTCTATCATCTTATTCCACAACTTTTCAAACAACCTACCAAAAACAACCTAGGCTTTACAATTTGCGCACAGCATTGCACAACTACATTTTTACGGACTACACCTTCATTATAATCTCCGCCAACTGATATGCGCCTTCGCGACGGGAATAATTGGAGGTGTTTATTGAGTGGCAGGCAATGGAACCTGTTTGAGTAAACTCGTCATACAAATCGGAAAGAACTTTTGAAAGATGGTTTTTGTCCTTCACGACAATGCCTGAATGAGTTTCATTTATCAAATCCTCCTGCAAGTGAGTGCTAACACCTTCAACCTCGCCTACTGGATAATACTTATCTTTCAACGCCAAGGCTTCTGCATCATTGGAATAACAGAACAAAATCAAACGCTTCAACCCGAGGTAATCGTATATCTTAGTACCCATTATTGAATAATCGTTGAACAACAGCATCACATTATGTCTGCTCAGATTCTGAAGCAAACTAGCATTATCCATACGAGGATAAACGCGAACATTATTTTCAATGCTATTTTCAAGAGCGAACTGCTCAATTTCTTTATGCCTATTAATGCCAAAGAAATTCAATTCAATTTTCGGTGCATAATCGTTCTTTTTCACGAACTCTGCAAATGTAGAAATTACACTTTTGTAAGGATGCCAATCATAAATAGAACCAGCTAAAGCAATACGAAGTACTCCCTTTTCTGGACATATATCCTCAACTTGCTTTATCGTTTCGGGATTATATCCATTGGGGATAATATAATAGGTAGGAACAGAAATATTTTCGCTTATTTTTTTTTTTAAAAAATCAGAAACTGTTGTCACTGCCGACATATTCTGCGAAAATTTTCTTTCAAAGAAACGGACTGACCTAATGCGCGACCTACCTTTGTTTTGACTCCACGGATCCCGATAGTCCGCCACCCAAGGAATATTAAATTGAGTGCTTAGAGCCGAAGCATACTTAAACAGCACAAACGGTTCCCCTGTTGCAATTATAGCATCCACCTTATTATGCTTCAAATACTCTTTTGCACCACGATACAATCCAGACTTTGGACCAACGAAGAAAAGGAACTGCATAAACTCGTACCAAGCCGTAACCAGTTTGCGTATCAAGGCGAATTTACTACGTCCATATTTCAGCATTATGCGGTTTGCAAGATTAGGCTTGTATGGAGTACGAATTATTGTGCCGTACTCTGTTGTCTCAACGATAGTTTCATTGCTTTCGCCAGGTGCTATATAGTCGAGTTCGTTGCCATACTTGTTTCCCCACTGCCGCGTTACAACCACAGGTTTCACACCATATTCCTTCAGATACCTGTACCACGCGTATGGTCTAAGTCCACCAACAGAAACGTATGGTGGAAAATCGTATGCCAATATCAAGAGTTTTTTCATCATATATTCACTTTCCAATAGCCATTTTTATCAGAACCAACGCGTTCAATGATGCCAATCTGCTTCAATTTTGCCAAATTGCGTTTCACATTCCTTATATTTATCCCCACTTTCATCGCTAAATCCTCCGCAGAAACACTTGGTTGCTCCTTCATAATCTCAATAATTGACTTCTGCCTATCATTGATGTTTAATATTGTGTCTTTTACAGTGTCTTTTACAGTGTCTTTTACAGTGTCTTTTACAGTGTCTTTTACAGACAGATTATTTGACAATTTAGATTTATCTTCACTATAATCATTCCGATGAAAAATTGCAGATACCAGATATTCAGATGACATAAATACTGGTGCTTCAAGACCAGCGTCTTTGCATTCGTCAACCATCAAGCGAATGCCCCTGCCCCAGTTCTCAAACAGTTGTCTATAATAAAAGCCTTTTGCTATCAGCGGATTATATGGAATAGACAATGTCATTTCATGCGGATTTGACGCATCCAACCTGTCGGGAATATGTCCTATGTTACTTACCTCCACGCGATTGTCAAATATTGCCAATCCAACAGAACCTCCAATCGTTTGATATTCACGATGGCACAATGCATTAACGACAGCCTCTCGCAACGCCTTATACGGGACAGACAGTCGCTCCTCACGTATCAGTCCTTTCACCTCGCCCGACAACGACAAATGCTTGAAACAAAACTGCATAGCTTCGTCCAACATCCTAAAGGCATTGCCTTCAACGCGACGCTCATCAATAAAAACCTCCTTTGTCGTACCTGCAAACCTTGCCATCCGCAACAGACATTGTGGATAATCGATATTTGCGCCATTCGCGTATAAGACAAAAGCAGCGTTTGTCAACTGCCCATCACGCATCAGATTCATACGGCACAAAGCATCCTCTATATTATTAGTATATGCGACCTCTGGCAAACGACCTTTTTCAACACCGACACGCACCGTACGCAAAATTTCTTCCTCATCCAAATCAGAAACTTTCAGATTTGCATTCAACTGAGTCTCCCATCTTCCCAAAGGCTGATTACGATACGACAACATAGTCTCGTACTGATGCTGCGACATAGCAACTGTCGTAGATTCTACACGCGTATATGGACGACCTTTATAAATGTATGGTTTCTCCCTGTTATTCACTACGGATAGCACTATAACGGAAAGTCCATTTTCAAGCGTGACATAGTCAACATCAACCAAAGGGAATGGCTCAAACTGCCTGATACATTCGGCAATCTGTCTTTTTGTAGAATCGGCAACCTGCTGACCAATAATTGTTCCGTCATCTCCCATTCCAAATAGCACATACCCGCCATCGCCATTCAGAAAAGCGCACAAGGTTTCCATACCTCGCTCCAACTGACCAGTAGAACGCTTAAACTCCACAGAATCTGTCTCGGTATGCGCAGACAACTGCTTAATATATTCAACGCCAATGTTCATTCAAATTTACGGCATTATGCAAAATGCAAAGTTACGAAAACATAATAATATGCCCAAAATTGGAAGGCGAAGATTCAGCTATAAAATCCAACCTATTTTAGGTTACCTATTTTAGGCATGAATTTTTACACAGGTGAGACGGCATAGCTTCCTCTAGAATACAAGATATTGGGAAGCAAATAATGCAAAACCTTCTTCTGACATCAGATTGCTAATTTAACCCTTTCAAAGTGAAAAAACATTCTCCTCTCTTCCTATTTACAAACTGCTTATCAATATATGGTTCTAGGTTTTCTGGCAATTTAAAGCCACTGCTAAGATAAACGAACTTGCAATCGTTTGCCTTCATAAATTCCAGTACAATTTCATCGTATCTGGAAGACTGATGCTCCGCTTTGTACTCAATCATAAATTTCTGGAATGGATTGCTTTTCATTGCCTTCTGGATTCTTGGCTTGTCAATCTCCGTAAACTTATCAATATTCGGTTCGGGATAAACTGCAGTCAAATACAATTCAGAAGTAAAATGCTTGAACTCCGCCCCAACACCGAAGCAATTAAAATCCCAGTATTCAACCATCTGCGACGAATCCTGAATGAATACACCCAAATGCAAACCTTCCGTTTCCGAAATAGCAGCCGACACACCTTTCACATAATCTGCATCAACAGATTTCCGCGAATACCTATAAAACGGAACTTTTTCTATTTGATATAAATTCAATGCTGCCATCAACGCGACAAATGCCATTACCAAATATCCCGCAATCCTATTAGAAATCTTGAATGAAAACAAAATAAGCGACCACACTACAATATTTATCCACGGAATAGCCGACACCATGAAGAACTGTATGGAATCTGCCATGACATGAGTCAATCCCCATACAACAACACCAATACATACAACCGTAAACATTCCGACAAAGACGATGGCATTGTCTTTTACCAAAGCCCAATAGTCGGTGCGCTTATGTGAAATTAAAGAAACGACAGTTGGCAACAAATAATACGCATATACGCTCAACAATATCGCAATTGCACCAAAAATAATCTTGAAAGGCTTTGTCTTGTCTTCCGCAAAAGAATCCAACAAGGTAGAAAGAGACAACCCTCCGCTTGCCGACTCCCCTGCCTGTAAAAAATAAAACAACACGATAAAAACAGCAATTGCAAAAACAGACAATAATGGCAATACTATATGTTTCAAACCTTTTCTTCTTATTGCAGACATCCCCAACAACATCACAGCAGTTGTGAACGCGACAGGCGCTGTTATAACATTTACAATTGGCAAACACAGCATTGGCAAGTACCATCCGCCATTCTTTTCTAGCATAGCAAGCACAGTCCACACTACGAAAATGCTTACCGACAAGTACTTCAAACTGCAGGAATTGGAAAAGATAAAATCGGACGACTGCGGAAGTATCCTAACGAACAGCAAGCCTGCGAAGAACATAGACAGCACAGACAATACTTGCATTAGCTTGTTTTCTGTAACCATACGTGTCATTGCAATCATTCCCATAGCCAGAATTACCATATATATCGACTGCGTTACCACAACAAATGCCTCGTAAGTATCCCCCTGCAATATGTTAATGAAAATTACTGGCAACCAGATGTCAAAGTAATGATATGGAGATGGTGCTGTACTGCCACCAATCACAACACTCTGCCAATCCGAAGCCTCAACTCCAAAATCGTTAAGCACACTTGATACGGTAGAATAGAAAGCATAGTCGCCGTGCGGCATATTGTTTATTGGTGTAGCATAGAAGAAAGCACCCTGAAACAAAAAGAAACCTATACCAAGCACAAACATGACCAAAGCTGGCAGCAAAATATTTTTGTCATCTGTCAAAAGATTTCGAACGCGATACTTTCCTAAAAACAATTTGTTTCTCTTCGCATACAGCAGATACAAAACGCCTACAATCAAGAATCCACAAAGTATTGTATTCCCACATGATTTCACTATAGCATATGCAGAAACAACAGAAACAAGCCCAACAATCAGACGCACAAAGGTTTCATAAAACACTTCCACCTTAGGGGCAGTTCGCGACAACCATAACACAAACGAACCTGCAATATAAAATATTACAAGAGAAACTATTATCGCTAATAGCGCTATCCAATCCATAATCAATTAAAATTGTCCCTTTATCACCTCGCAAATTCTCTCCACATCTGCTTCTGTCAAGTCGTAGTACATTGGCAAACGAACCAAACAATCGGCATACCTGTCGCAGTTTGGCAAGTCGCGTCCATCGTGCTTATCCTGATAATACGGACTGCTATGCAGACTCAAGTAGTGGAACACCGCCAATATATCATTCTCCTTTAGTTTATTAATCAGCGCTGTCCTCTCCTCCAGACTATTGCATACAAGATAGAACATGTGCGAATTGTTGGTAGCATAGTCGGGAATATCAGGCAAACGGAAACATCCCTTGTCTGCAATAGGTTTCAAAAGCTCGTAATATCTGTTCCACAACGACTTGCGCTTCGCTTGAATATCATCAAGGCTTTCAATCTGCGCCCACAGGAAAGCCGCAACCACTTCGCTAGGCAAGAACGAGCTGCCCGTATCAACCCAGCCGTACTTGTTGACCTCGCCACGGAAAAACTCGGCACGATTTGTACCCTTTTCCCAAATGATTTCTGCACGGCGGATAAAACGCTCGTCGTTTATAGCCAACATACCTCCCTCACCAGAAATTATATTCTTAGTCTCGTGAAACGAAAATGCTGCCAAATGGCCAATACTACCAAGCGGTTTGCCCCTATAATAAGAATCAATTGCTTGTGCTGCATCCTCCACCACCAGCAAATTATGACGATTTGCGATGTCCATAATCTTGTCCATATCGCAGGCTATGCCAGCATAATGCACAGGTACTATGACTTTTGTGCGCGGTGTTATCAATGCCTCAATCTTATCGGCATCGATATTGGGATTGCGCTCCATACTGTCGGCAAACACAATCTTTGCACCAGCCCTTACAAAAGCCAACGCCGAAGACACAAAGGTATAGCTCGGCACAATTACCTCATCGCCTGGCTTTATATCACAAAGGATAGATGCCATTTCAAGCGCATCGGTACAACTCGTTGTAAGCAGACATTTCTTGAAGCCATAATGTTCTTCAAAAAACTGCTGGCATTTCTTTGTATATTCGCCATTACCAGACAGTTTGCCCTTATAAACAGCCTGATACATATAATGGGCTTCCTTGCCCGTAAGATGTGGAAGATTAAATGGTATATGCATAGTCAATTCAAAATTTTGCACAAAAATACAACATTCCCCAATACTCACAAGAAAAAGATGAAAACACCAACCATTATAATAGCAACCGCCCCAGCCTTCCGCCAAGTCATCTTCTCCTTGAAGAAAAACCATGACATCAATGGCACAAACAAATAGCTAAGCGATTCAATTATCGAGACTTCCTTCACAAGCACTCCGTGACTTAAACAAAAGACATTCAACACCAACGATGCCGCCATTATCGAGTATCCGCCAATAACCCAACCGTTAAGATACTGACGAATCCACTTGTCGTAACTTATGCTTGCACCTTTCTTCAGCAGCATCTGAGCTCCAGCGGCCATAAAAACCGAAAATATTACCAGCAACCTGTACATCATGACCTTGCATAAATTACGATTCCAACAATAATGACTACCGCACCGATAATGTTCGACAGCGTAATTGCCTCACCAAATATCAATGCAGATAACAACAGCACAAAAATCAAAGATGTCCCCTTGAACATATATGCCTCGGCAATTGGCATACGCTTAATTACTTGCTGCCACAGTAATGCATAAACACCCATTACAGCTACTGCACCGACCAAACATAAAATGTAGTGTAATGACAAAAATTGATGTTGTGATGCTGATTTTGTGAAAATAGCAGTGCAGGCATAAATCAAGTTTATGCCGATGAGAGATAGATACAAAAGAATTTGCTTACTCATAGTCCGTTTGTTCCACTACAACCCAATATCCAGTTTTACGACCTCCGACGCGCTTAATAAGATTCTTCCGTTGCAGTTGCGACAAATATCGCGGTACTGTACAAAATCCCATACCAGTCTTTTGCGCCAAATCCATTGCACTCAACGAATTATTATTCTTTAGCAACTCAACTATTACCTGTTGAATATCAACATGTTCTTTTACGCCATCTTTTACGCCATTATAATCCGAATCTTGTTCAATGGAATAATCAGTATGTTGTCTAATAGTTGCCGAAACCATAAACTCCGTTTGCCTATATTCTATAAGAACAATATAACTCCAATAAGAACTAAACCGTTTCAATGTAGCAACTATATACAATTTTTCTCACTATTTCGATAGGCCTAAGGATTTAATCCTATCTGTATTAATAATATGATATGTTTCCCATGAACTGGAAAGTTTAAATCCAGATTTGCTCCAGACATTCTGAACCGCATAATTTTGCAGTTGTGTTGATACCAACATTGTCTGATAGCCTTTATTCTTAAAATAATTTTTTGAATATGCAATCAGGTCCGAATAAATACCACGACCAGATGAATCAGGCATAACACCATACAAAACACCTTCACACTCTGCATTATTGTCATCATAAGAACATGTTGCAAAAGCTGAAAGTTTATATGTCATTTTATCCCTAACCAACCAAGCAATCCTTCCATCGGCAATGTCCGCGTAAGATCTAGCCCACTCAATATAACCTTCAAGTATTTTTTTTCTATCTAGAATTGGGTTAGCAAAATAATGATTCTGATAACCCTTAAAAATAGTGGGTATTATGTCTTGCAACAATCCACTATTCTCTGGTGTAACTTCTTCAAATATCAATTCATTCCTTAATGGAGATATTGGCAAAGAAGACAACGATGCTTTATAATAAAGCAAACTATCTGCATGTATGACTTTAGAATGGGGCAAACTCAACAAGCGATAATGCTCATATAGAGTATTAGTGGGATATCGCAAAATTATGATATCAAAATCATGATTTTCCAAAATAAATTTGGAAACTTCATCAACATTAAACGAAATAAATTTATTCCTATAAATATTTAAGCCGAAGCGAGAACTTTCTATTTCAGAGAAACTAATCATTGGATTACATTGTTTTATTATCATTAAAATTGATAGTGTCAGCTACCACAAACAACGGGCGCCCCTTCACCTGGTCAAAAATCTTTCCTATATAAAGTCCCAAAATTCCCATAACAAAGAGCATAAGCCCTCCGACAAACCAGATAGAAAACACAGTAGTTGTATAGCCTGGCACCATGATAATACCCATCCATTTTGCAATTAGATTATAGAAAGCAAGCAGAAAAGATATAGAAGACATGCAAAATCCCAGTCCTACTGCCATACGCAGTGGCTTATTGCTGTTGGACACAATAATATCAAAACTTAACTTAAGCAATTTGTACAAACTGTATGAACTCTTACCTTCTGCCCTCTCATCGTGCTCCACATCAACAATAGTACTTTTAAAACCAAGATATTTGACCAAAGACGGAAATGACCTAGCCATTTCGCCCATTTTATTAAACTCTTTAATAACACACTTCTTATATATGCCAAAATTCGCTATAGTACTATCCGACTTCATGCCACTCAACCAATTAAAGATCTTATGAAAGCATATAGAAGAGAGTTTTTTCATAAAACCATCTTTTCTTGATACTCGCCGTGCATACACTATATCATAACCTTCTTGCGATTTTTTATACAGATTCGGAATCTCTTCTGGTCTATCCTGCAAGTCGCAGTCCATCACCACAACCCATTCGCCTTTTGAATACGACAATCCTGCCGTTATAGCATAATGCTGCCCAAAGTTGCGAGAAAGATTTATACCCTTTACGCGCGAATCCTTTTCACATTCCGCCCTTATAACATTCCACGAATTATCAGGAGAAGCATCGTTCACAAGAATTATTTCATAGTGTTCTGTTATCTGGCTAACACTTTCCGATATTCTGCGCACCAACTCTTCCGTCATCTTTTCTCCACGATATACTGGCGAAACTATTGATATTAATATGTTGTTATCATTCATTACAAAAAACAATATGGTAAAAACAATGCACTTTCATACACATAATTTATTTTTTCAACACAGACAATCCCTTTCCCGTCAAATAATATGCCTGCCCTTTCCGCTTGGGATTTTCAGGGTAAAGCATTGCTATATAACCGCCTTCCAATGCTGGTGTCAAATAATTCTTTCTAAAATTATCATCACCTCTCAGTCCCAACTTTTCCTTTATCGACCTAGCCGTCAATGTTTGGCTTCCAATCGAAACAATCACCTGCTTGACAAATAAATCCATCTTGATTTCATTACCTGTTTCATCACCCGTTTCATTACCTGTTTCATTACCTGTCCTTCTCCAGAGTATAACCCTGAATTCTTCCTGCTGATAAAATTCCGGTCGTTGTAACCCTTTTGAAACACAACGATTTATAACATCATTAGTACCTGTTCCAACTTGCTCAATATAACCAGCATTTATTTTTTGCAAAAGAGCATCCTGCCGAATATATCCAGCCAGTTCTCGGCGTTCGCTTTGCAACTCATTCTGTACACTGCTTATGAATATCTTTACAGGCATATTAGACAATATTTAGTGCAAAAATAAAACTTTTATGTTAGTTATCAATAATAGTTCTGTAAAAGGCTTCATAATTTTTCTCCGCCTCATAATTATCTCTCCAAAACTCGTATGCTCTACGCCTATACG
Organism: uncultured Bacteroidia bacterium; assembly: GCA_902762455.1. Lineage (GTDB taxonomy): Bacteria > Bacteroidota > Bacteroidia > Bacteroidales > ML635J-15 > Bact-19. The sequence goes on from CACWOG010000013.1 coordinate 17,675, forward strand.
ACAATTTTGCATCATCGGATAAGCCTAAATAAGCATTTATTTTCTTCACAACATCGGCATTATCAAACTCGGCAGGAATTAGATAACCATTTCCTTCATTTACAGCTTCAGCAGTTCCACCTACATCAGTTGCAACAACTGGAATACCAGCAGACAACGCCTCCATTATGCTAACAGGAATACCTTCGGATGAACTCAGGTTTATAAACAAATCCACATAATTTTCGGCATAGAAATCAAGAATTTTATTGTTTGGCACTATGCCCTTAAACTCATACTGCACATTGGGTAACATTTTCTGAGCATATTGCAACAATTCTTCGCGCAAAGGTCCGTCACCAAAATGTACCCAATGCAAGTTTTCTACATTAAGTAAAGATAGTACTTCAATAATTCGATCGACACGCTTCAATGGAATCAAATTACTGCAAGAACAAATGAGGAATCTATTGTCGCAAGTCTCAAATAAAGGCAATCTTCTATTAAACTTTCCTAATCGTGATACGGTTACATTGCTATCTATTTTTATATTCAAATACTCATCAAATGCTTCTTTTCCTTTTTGCGAAATTGTAAAAGTTTGTGACAATTTTTTTATAATAAAACCTTTGAATGGCAGGTATTGGGGCTCGTACCTATCAGCAAAATTGTCCCAGCCATGCGCTCTTGCGACACATTGCAAACTGAAGTTATCCTTCCTCAACATTGCCAGTGCCAACGCCTTGTAGTCGTGCCAATAGGAATAGAACACACTATCTGCCATATCAATATTTTTTGCCTTGCACAACGCCATAAGTTCCTTTTTAAGGTTCGTTGCCCTATGTATATCGACATACATTATCTTGAATGCACTCAACCAATATTTCAACGACAGTTTCTTCAACGCAAAGAAAAACTCGGCAATGAACATCGGCATAAAAATCCGGAAAATAGATTTCAATTTGCCAGCTCCAAATTTTTGCCGAGAGAACGAAACCACTTCGGCATTATCGGGAACAAACCTATTCAGATTTTTGCCTGTATCTGCCGATGCCGTATAGATAAGCACCTTATCAAACTTTGGAGCAATTACACGCATCTCATCATCGATGAAAAATTCGCCTGCAGAAAGCGGGTACTGGTCGCAAAGGAGTATAAGAGTACTACGTTTCATATCAGCAATCCTATTCAAATAAAGCATTCAAATCTAAATTTAAGAAATCCTCGACTGACACGCCTTCGGTTCCAACCACAAAAGCTCGATAAGGATGATATCGCTCCCTGAACAGTGGAAGCCCTTTATTAATCTTGCGATGTCCACTTTTCACTTCTATAGCTACGGTTTTTCCAAAATTTTCCAATACAAAATCTACCTCATCATTTTTTTCTCTCCAATAATAAACTTTAGTTTTGGTTGACTCCGCCTGATTTATAATGTGAGCACCGACGGCTGATTCCACCTGCCGCCCCCACATAGTTGCGTCGCTATGCACATTCGAAAAAGATAGCGTTCCATACGAATTTTTCAAGGCATTATTATAAACCTGCATTTTCGGAACCGAATTATATTTACGGGCATTATCTACTGCATACTTTTGTAAACCTACGAGTAAATTACATTGGTCGAGTACATGTAAATAGTTAGATAATGTTGTAACATTTCCAGCATCTTGTAATTGTCCCAACAATTTATTCAACGAAATAAGTTCTCCAGAATAAAAACATGACAGTTCAAATAACTGCCGCAACAAAGCAGGCTTATATATTGGTGTTGTCATCAAAACATCCTTCGAGATAGCAGACTCTATCAAAGCGTCACGCATATAACTTCTCCATCTGACCTCATCCGACACTAACGATGCAGCTCCTGGATATCCTCCGAAATAAATATATGTATCCACATCGAAACCAAAAGCATCTCGCATTTCCTTAAGAGACCAGTGTCCCATTCTTATAACTTCGAATCTTCCAGCCAAGGACTCTGTAAGCCCCTTTTGTATCATCAACTGTGATGAACCCAACAAAACAACTTTCAAGTTACGTTTTTCGAATGTATCCCTGTCCCATTCTTTTTTTATGTATTCACTCCAATTGTCAAGTTTCTGAATTTCGTCTATCACAAGTATTCGTTCGGTTTCCTTTGCCGAAATCATTTTTAACCGTTCCGACTCCCATATATCAGAAATCCACGACGAAACAGCGCCAGGCACAGCATCTGCAGAATAAACAGAACATGGTACGTCGATATCTTCAATTACTTGCTGCACTAGTGTTGTTTTTCCAACTTGACGAGGACCTACCAATACTTGTATAAAGCGTCTATCTTCTTTTAATCTCGCCGTAAGTATCTTATATTGACTACGTTTCATAACAAAATTCCAAAATTCTCAATTCACTGAGAATAAATTCTCAATTCATCGGACAAAAATACGAATAAAAATGAAAACACAAAACAACATATTGGTATTTCTTATCTATTAATGTATGCAAAATCCGAAAGCGGATACTGGTCGCAACTAAACCACCTATGGACCTAAAGTCCATAGGTTTAAACTTCATCGGGAATGAAATTCCCTCATTCTTCCAAAACCCATGTATCATCACTTGAATTGGGTTTGTCCTGATGATGATTCAGATACTCTTGAACCATTGCATCTGTAATGACTCCTGTGCTCCAAACGCCATAGCCTATTGCCCAGAAATGACGTCCCCAGTATTGCTTTCGCAAAATAGGAAACTCTTCCTGCAACAGTCGGGAGCTTCGCCCTTTCAACCGTTTTACCAAATCACTAACACTCAAGGACGGTGGATATTCGATATGCATGTGAACGTGATCTTTACTTACCGCTCCTTTCAAGATATGCACATCCTCACTATTGCATACATGAACTAAGATATCTCGGCAACGTTTCTGTACATCCCCTGTTAATACTTTATACCTATACTTCGTAACCCATACCAAATGGCAGGTCAGATTACTTACACTATGACTGCTTTTGCGATATTCTACCATAATGCAAACTTACTACTTTTTTAGAAGCTGAAAGCCACCTGCACTATAAGTGCAGGGTTTTAACCGTGAGTTTTGATAAGATATATAAGAGTTTTATTTCTCATTTAATATGCCATTCAATATTTCTCTGACAAAGTAGTATCAACGACACAATTATCCATATAAATATTTTTTAAAGTATCATTTATTACTTTTGAAAACAATTCAGACCCTTTTTGGTTCAGGTGCTGATAATCAGCAAAATATTCATCATTATTTATATAGTTCCCGAAATCAAAGAAAGGAATATTTCCATATCTATCATTTCTAATCTGTTGAAATAGCAATTCATTCTTCCAATATATGTAATCAGGATGCAATGGACTTCTTACAAATATCAATTTCACATTTGAACGCTCGCAATAATTCACAATTTTATCCAAAAAAACAAGATTTACACGCGATATTTCGCCCTCTTGAAAATCAGGCTGAATATTTTTTGTAATTATTTCATTTCTAGCCTCATGCCCCCCATAACTATATGCATATTCATATTCTTTCTTAAGAACTTTTTTAATAGCGAACTTTATAAAAAAGGGATATGCACCAATTAAAGATTTTAAATGTCCTTTAAACAAAATTTTGTTATCATCAAAAGTAAAGAACGGAGCGAATGTAATATAGTGATACTGAATGTATTTATCTGACCACAACCATTCTTCGCTATCATATATAAAGGGATTTGAAAATTCAACAATAATTGTTTTGATGCCTGGATTAGCCTCCAACATCTTTTTTAGTTTAATATATGTATAACAATATGACTCTCCCGATCGAGAAAAATTCTCAAGATTATCAACATACCTATCATCAAACGAACATGCTGAATGCGAAGATCCAAGAACAATAATACTCGTCGTCTCTTTTATTTTAAATATAGCATTGCTTCTAATTTTATAAGACAGAAAAAAATCTGTAGCCGACAATACGACAAAAGCGACTACAAAAAAAGCCATTATACTGATCAGGAACTTTTTCATATCTAAAACTGGAAATAAATAAATGGCTGAGCCTTACCACAAAACATTATTACAACAATAAAAACAACATAATAAAACACAATCCTAACTGGCTTATTTTTTATGCAATCCATATCAAAAACATACCGTTTCGATCTTCCCAACCACTCTACAAGTAACATTATGAATATAAATAACAATGCAATATA
>CACWOG010000014.1 GCA_902762455.1 uncultured Bacteroidia bacterium
TATCAACACATTAAGCATCACAACCATACTTTTGTTCAGCACCTTGCTTTCATATGCCCAGCAACCAAAGCAGACATTACAATGGCAAGGTGAAAACAGGGAATACTACACATACGTGCCAACATCCTACGACAGCGAAAACGGAATGCCGGTGATGGTATTCCTTCACGGCTTCGACGGTGGCATCGACACCTACAACAGCAGCATCAACTTCCAGCAGGCTGCCGACCAATTCCATTGGATGATTGTGCTGCCACAGGCACTGACAGCACATTATCAGTTGGGCTTCGTAGATATACCAACAGGAAGCGCATGGAATTCAGGAATTGAGATGACCATCATGGGCAATCCGTTCGTTCCAAACAGCGATGTCGATGATTCCGGATTCCTACTGGCATTGGTCGATTCGCTAGGAGAATCATACAACCTCGACACAGACAGCCTTTTCTTCACGGGCTTTTCGATGGGTGCATTCATGACACACCGCATGGCAATTGAACATCCCGACCGCATCAACGCCGTTGCTACAGCCAGCGGACTAGTTCCTGTATGTTTTGCCGACAGTACTCCGTCACAACACATTAGCGTTCTCCATATACACGGCAACAACGACAATGTAGTTCACACCGACGGTACCGCTTCGCCAATCCCAGGCATGGGAGAAATGACTTTAGGTCTCAGCGTAGAAAACACAATTGAATACTGGCGCAATGCAAACCAGTGCAATCTGGACGCCGGAACCATCACATATGCCGACACCGAAAACGACGGGATGATGTTCTCTCTCAACACTTACACAAGCAGTACCGACGATACCCGTGTAGCCTTCCTCAATGTTGATGGAGGCGAACACAAGTGGTACGAAAATGGACACGACGTGCAATACCTGACCGTAGTACACGATTTTTTCACGCGCAGCAACTCATACATATTCACTGGCATTGGCGAAACCTCCATACAGGCTACCCTGACAGTTTACCCAAGTCCAGCAAACAGCGCCATTACTATTGAATCAGCGAACAATACGCAACTATTCATCCATAGTGCCGACGGTCGTGTCATAGCAACCCAAAGCATCTCGGAAGGTGCAAACACAATTGACATATCGTCTTATGCTGCCGGCATATATCTGCTACGCACCACAGACGGGCAGGTAGCAAACGTGGTTGTAGAATAGCCTATGGCATTTTCACATATCTTGTTGATAAAAATATCCTAGCCTCTATTTTTTACCACTTCCAACGGAAATTTCTTCATTACCTTTGTGCATAATCTAAAAATAGTACGACATGACACTTATTAAATCAATATCGGGCATCCGCGGAACAATAGGCGGACAAATTTCAGAAAACCTTACACCAATAGATATAGTAAAGTTCACAACCGCATACGGCATATGGAACCGCAAGCAGGGACTCTCCAACAACAAAATCGTTGTTGGTCGCGACGCTCGCCTTTCGGGACAAATGGTCGAAAACATTGTAGTCTCAACCTTGGTATCGCTTGGTTTTGAAGTTATAAATATAGGTATGGCAACCACGCCGACCACCGAGATGGCTGTAATCTTGGAAAAGGCTGCCGGCGGAATCATCATCACGGCAAGCCACAACCCCAAGCAGTGGAACGCCCTGAAGCTCCTCAACTGCCACGGCGAATTTCTCACCGACAAGGAAGGCAAGGACGTGCTTGCAATTGCCGAATCGGAAGACTTTACCTACAACGACATCGACCATCTTGGCAAGGAAACCAAGATTGCCAACTACGAAGACCGCCACATCGACATGGTATTGAAGATGAAAGTCCTCAACCTTGATGCAATAAAGGCTGCCAACTTCAAGGTTGTTATCGACTGCGTGAACTCGGTTGGCGGAATCGTGCTGCCAAAACTTTTGAAGAAACTTGGTGTGAACAACATCGTTGAACTCAACTGCGAGGCAAACGGGCATTTTGCACACACTCCCGAACCAATTCCCGAAAACCTAACGCAGATAGCATCGGAAATGCCGAAGCAGAACGCAAACGTCGGCTTTGTGGTTGACCCAGATGTTGACCGCCTTGCAATTATCTGCGAGGACGGACAGATGTTCGGTGAAGAATACACGCTGGTTTCGGTTGCCGACTACATTTTGTCGAAGACTCCGGGCAATACGGTTTCAAATATGTCATCTACCCGCGCTTTGCGCGACGTCACCGAAAAGTACGGATGCCAGTACAATGCCGCAGCCGTGGGCGAGGTGAACGTAGTTACCAAGATGAAGGAAACCAATGCCGTAATAGGTGGCGAAGGCAACGGCGGTGTAATTTACCCCGAAGTCCACTACGGACGCGATGCACTGGTAGGAATTGCATTGTTCTTGTCGCTTATGGCAGAAAAGAAGATGAAAGTCAGTGAATTGCGTCGCACTTTCCCTGAATATTCAATATCGAAGAACAAGATTCAGCTCAACGAAAAAATCAACGTTGACAACATCCTGAAGACAATGGCGCAGAAATATGCATCGCAGCCTGTTTCGACCATCGACGGCGTAAAAATCGAATTTCCCGACACAAAGGAATGGGTACACCTGCGCAAGTCGAACACCGAACCTATAATCCGCATCTACTCCGAAAGCAGCACTTTGGAAAAAGCCGATGCGTTGGCGAAGAGGATAATGGATGAAATTAATGGGATAATCGGGTAATCGATTTGCCTGCTGATATATACCTATATATATTATACCAACCTTCTGATTGTCTTGCCGACATTTATCAAGTGGTCGGCAACACGCTCGGCATTCGACGAGAGCGATAGGTATTCGGCACCAGCATTAGGTGAACATAGTCCAAGCGACAATCGTGCGATGTGGCTGGTTTCCATATACTTGGTGTACTCGTCAATTTTATCTTCTATCTTGTCGGCTTCGGCAAAGGCATCAAAATCTTCATCGGTATAAGCCTTCATAATCTTGTCGTACAACTCGTTGATAAGCGTACGCACATTATCAATTTCCTCCACTGCCTGCGACGAAAACTTTTCGCCGGTTTCCTTTAGCATTCCTGCATACTCGACAATATTCTCTGCATAGTCGCCGATACGTTCCAAGTCCCTGACACTGCGGAAAGTAGTAGTAAGATAATTATGGTCCTTTTCGCTCAGCTGACGCATTTTCGACAACTTAACCACATAGTCTATAATTGCGGTATTGAGGAAGTTAAGCTGGTTTTCGTTTTTCACAAAGGTTTCCTTTTCCGAAAAGTCGAGTTTTGTTACAATGTCGAGCGAGCGGTTGAAGTTTTCGATTGCAATCTGCGCCATATTCACTATTTCGCGCTTTGTCTGCTGCACTGCCACAGGCGGAGTCTTCAACATATTGTCATCGACGAAGAACAGTCGCGGACTGTCGGTGTCGGCATCAACCTTGTCGGGAATCATCTTGCAGACAAGCTTTACGAGCGCATTTGTAAGCGGAAGCACTATTATCACAGTTACCACATTGAATATTGTGTGGAACATTGCGAGTTGCATCTGTGGTACATCGGGGAACATACGGTTGAAAATGTTACCGAAAGTGACATTGTCGGAAACAAGTCCCATCACAAATGCAGCCACAAGGAACAGCACCGCACCGCTGACATTGAATATCAAGTGAATCAATGCTGTACGCTGAGCATTTCGACCGCTCGTCACACCAGCTATTATAGCCACCACGCAAGAACCGACATTGGAACCAATTGTAAGGAAAATACCCTGGTCAAGAGTTACAAGTCCCGTTACAACCATAGCAAGTGCAATGGAAGTCATAACCGATGAACTTTGTATTATGGCTGTGAAAATTGCACCTATTAGCACCAGCAGAATCGGATTGCTTATTCCAGCAAGGAAAGACTTTACGGCTTCCATTTCGGCAAAGGCCGACATTGAGGAACTCATGAGGCTCAAGCCGACGAACAGCATTCCGAAGCCAGTGAAAATTCCGCCGATGCGCTTCCAGAAATCGCTTTTTGCGAACAGCATTACAAAAGCACCTATGCCTGCAAACGCCGAAAATATTATGGTTGTGGAAAGTACGCTTTCGCCGAACATACCGAGGGCGACAATCTGAGCAGTGATGGTGGTACCAATGTTTGCACCATAAATCATTGTTGCCGCCTGCGCCAGCGAAATTATTCCTGCATTCACGAAACCGATGACCATCACAGTAGTAGCGCCAGAACTTTGGATTGCCGCCGTTCCCAACGCACCGATTCCCACTCCAAGAAGCTTGCTTTTTGATGCCTTTGCAAATAGACTTTTCAGTTTGCTCGAACTTGCCGACTCGAGGTTTGTACTCATCATCTGACACGCGATAAGAAAAATTCCGATGCCGGAAAGCAGTGTCAGTATTGCCGAAATTATAGCTGTTGTTGTCATGTCAAAAAAAAGTGGCGTTAGCATTCTGTCGTCGTTGCAAAAAGGCGATGACAGCCCCGTTTCACAAAAAAAATTTTTTGCAAAATAAGTATTTTTAAGTTTTTCTCCGCAAGCACAAAATTATGTTATGCAGCAGAATAGAAAACTGTATGAATTTTTTATAATATAATTACAATAACGAATCTTACAATTTTATCTCACAAATACTTATTGATATCACACCATATTATGCAACGCAATTTCCCATCATTTCTGTCGCATAGTTTTAGTTGCTTATTCAATGTTTTGTCAATATTTTTGCAGAATTACTCTCGAAACGAGGAGAATAATGATATAGTAGAATATGATTTTCACCACTCCGTATTTGCCAATTTCCCCTCCTCTTCGCTGAAATCTATTCCAACAAATTCCATCTTCAGGTGTTCAATTTCATCAAGGTTGCGCCTACAGAACGATCTGTGTTCTTCAGATTGTGGATTTAACGGGCGGTGGTTTGCCGCAGCGGTGATTTTTCCAATCCGGGTAATTGCCGATTTTGTCTGCTCTGTAAAAAATGCTTCGCCAAAGCGTTCCCAGATGTATTGCACAGCAGTTTCGGACGGGTGAACCATATCGGCGGCGTAAAAGCGATAGTCACGAAGTTCGTCCATTTGAATTTCGTAGGCTGGAAAGTAATCTGTATTTCCGAATTTAGTATTCAGTTCGTTTATTGCAAGGTGTAGAGTCGATTTGCTAATCTGGTTCTGATGTGCACCGTCGCGCCAATGGCGGATAGGACTTACGGTAAAGACTATGCGTAGGTGCGGATTTGCTTCCTCTAGAACTTTTATGCACTCAGTCCATAATTCAACGATTTCGCTGACGGGCAAAAGTCTGCGATTGAAAAGTTTTTCTGGTTGCTTGTGACAGTTGCAGACGATTTTTCCAGTTTCAGCAAGTTCGTAAACGTATGCTGTGCCAAAAGTTACAAACATTACACTTGCAGTTTCAAGTTGACATTTTAGCATTTCGTTTGCCGAATTTATGCTTTCGATGCATTTTGCCTTTTCAACATTTGAAAAACGACTGTGAAAGTCGAAACTATTCCACATCCCACCCGAAAGGAAAACATCGTTGGCACTATATTTTCTGTATGAAAGAGCATTTTTTATGCTTTTGCAAATCGAAAGCGGATTATAAAGTATCCCTGTCGGGTTAACGCTAGTCGGGATTTTTGTTTCAGACAACTTATTGCCTATGTTTTCGGCAAAGCACGAACCAATGAAAAGGCATCTGTCCTTATGCGAAATCCCAAATTCGAACTTCGGAATGTCTATTTTTGTACGAAACTCCATATCAGATAATTGCTAGGTAGAAATTTTGTCCTTTAAGGTATATCATATACAATTTGTCAGCTATGAACTTGCAGCATTTGCATTTACATTCTGCCGATATAGGAAGTTCGCGTTCTTCTTTCAGTTCGCCGTTGAGGTTGTATTCTACAAGTTTGCCGAAATTGCCATCGCTCCCTTCGACTGTAATAATCGCCTTGTCTTCAACTTTGAATGCGTATATTGTCCGCGACGATTCGGTAATTTTCGTAGCCGAACCGTCATTGCCTATTTCAAAAACCGACCCTGCCGACGATGCGTAAACCTTTCCTCCAAAAGCGCAGAACTGTGGTTGTGAAACGTATGTGTAAATCGGATTCATCACGTTGCTTTCGGCAGCCATATTCTCCGATTCGCGGCGCGGAAGGTCAATTGTTTTCTGGAAGACAAACTCGCTGGATTTCTGCTTCACGAAAAGCATAAGGCTTGGAATGTTATCGGGCTTTTCTGCTCTTTCGTGTTGCGATGCACAATTGGTGATTATTATGCTGTCGGAAAGATAATAGCAGAAGTTGCCCTGCGGAATATTTGTTGCAATTCCACCTTTCTCGTCGAACAGAATCTTGAAATCCTTGCCGTTATAGAAAATCGCAGCAGGGATTATCATATATCCCATAGTGTCCATTACTGGCAACGGATACGCATACAAAGCACTATTGCTGCTGTCACCGTAGCCGAGCAGGGTAAGCGGTTGAATTGGCGTACTATCAGTTAATGGCTGACCACTTATTTTTGACAGAAACTCGGCGAAGCTGTGCGATACCTCATCGACTTCTATACCTTGAATCATACCAGAACGCGTATCAATTTGATAGGTGCGAGTCCGGTCAACAATGCACATCGCGCTGTCGTTTGCCTTAACAATTTGCGACGGATTGCTAAGTGTACATTTGTCGTTTTCTTGAATTTTTAGTTCCTTGAGTTCCATATTTTCGCCGCACGAAGCAAGGAAGACAGCAAGGACGAAAATTGTTATTTTTGTTCTCATTACATTAAATTGATTTCTTGAAATGCAAAGGTATAACTTATTTCTATACGAAGGCACTTGTTGAAAAATAGAAATTATCATAAAAAGCGGATTGTCAAACAACCGCTTTTTTGTTTTTTAAACCTTTCCCTATATAAAAAAAGGTATTAACTTTGCAACCTCAAAATAAATTCTGTACAGATGGAAGAAAAATTATTTCAAGAATTTCCTCCCGTGCCGACCCAAGAATGGGAGGATGTAATAATCAAGGACTTAAAAGGCGCCGACTACGAGAAGAAACTCGTGTGGAAAACTCAGGAAGGATTCAATGTCCGCCCCTACTATCGCGCCGACAACCTAAATGACATAAAATATTTGGACTCGAAGCCCGGTGAGTTCCCGTTTGTCCGCGGAACCAAGGATAACAACAACTGGTTCATACACCACGGCATCTGCTGCTGCGACGGCGACTACAAGAAAGCCAACGCTACCGCAAAGATGTTGCTGACAAAGGGAATAGAATCGCTCGGTTTCTACATCGACAATACAAAGGTTCAGACCAAGGCCGACTTCGAGGCTCTGCTCGCCGACATCAAACTGGACAAAACCCCGGTTACATTCATCGGTTGCTGCCTCAAGACCATGGAAACCTTGAAGAATTTCCTCGCATACGTTGATTCGCTCGGAATCGACAAGAACGAGGTAAGAGCCAACTTCGACTTCAACCCGCTGCGAAACCTCACCAACAAAGGTTTTCTCTGCGAGGACAAGGCCTTCAAGTTGCTTGCCGAATGCGTAAAGATGGCTAAGGACTACAAGCGCGTTCGCGTTATCTGCGTTGACGGATACACCTTCAACAGCGCTGGATCATCGTCGGTTCAGGAACTTGCTTTCACACTTTCGGAAGGTAGCGAATACCTGTCACGCCTCACCGACGAAGGCTTGACCGCCGAAGAAGTTGCAAAGAAGATGGTATTCCTGTTTGGTGTTGGAAGCACCTACTTCATGGAAATAGCAAAGTTCCGCGCCGCCAGAATGCTCTGGGCTAACATAGTTGAGGCTTACGGTTGCGATTCGGAATGCGCAAAGAAGATGCAGATTGCTGCAACCACCAGCGAGTGGAACCAGACAGTTTACGATGCATACGTAAATATGCTTCGTGGAACTACCGAGGCAATGAGTGCAATCATAGCCGGTGTCGATTACCTCGAAGTTCTTCCTTACGACTACCCGTTCGAAGTTCCTACCGACTTCTCGAACCGTATTGCTCGCAATGTACAGACCATCCTCAAGGAAGAATCGCACTTCGACAAGGTTGTTGACCCCGCTGCAGGTTCGTACTACATCGAAAACCTTACAAACTCGATAGCCAACACCGCTTGGAACCTCTTCAAGACAGTTGAAGATGGTGGCGGATTCGTAGCTAAGTTCAAGGAAGGCTTCGTACAATCGGAAATCAAGGCAGTTTCGGACAAGCGCGACAAGAACATCGCAACCCGCCGCGAAACATTGCTTGGAACCAACCAGTTCCCGAACTTCAACGAGAGAGCCGAAGCCAACATTACCAAGGAAATCGTTTCGCGCGACATTCCTACAATGATGGGCATGAAGATGGAAGAAGGCGACTGCTGCTCGCACGAAAAGATAGCCGAACCATTGAAGCCTTACCGTGGTGCCGAAGCATTCGAGGCTTTGCGTCTCGCTACCGACCGTAGCGGTGTAGAACCGAAGGCTTTCATGCTTACATTCGGTAACTTGGCAATGTGCCGCGCAAGAGCACAGTTCTCATCGAACTTCTTCGCAGTGGCAGGCATCAAGGTTATGGACAACAACCGCTTCGCAACAATAGAGGAAGGCGCAAAGGCAGCTTTGGAATCGAAGGCTCAGATAGTTGTTGCCTGCTCGTCGGATGATGAATACGCCGAAGCAGTTCCGCAGATTGCCGAACTCATTGGCGACAAGGCAATACTTGTTGTTGCCGGCGACCCCGAATGCCGTTCCGCACTCGAAGAAAAGGGCATCAAGAACTACATCCACGTAAAGTGCAATGTGCTTGAAACCTTGAAGGAATATCAAAAAATGTTGGGTATTAACGAATTATAACAGAAGCCATGAGACCGAATTTCAAAGATATAAAATATACGGGCAAAGCAGCAGAATGCTGCGGAAATAGCAGCGACCAGTCGCTTTGGACAACCCCCGAACAAATTAGCGTAAAGGGCATCTACACTGCCGACGACCTTGCAGGAATGGAACATCTGAACTATGCAGCAGGTGTACCGCCTTTCCTTCGCGGTCCTTACTCAACAATGTATGTGCAGAAGCCGTGGACAATCCGCCAGTATGCAGGTTTCTCGACAGCAGAAGAATCTAACGCATTCTACCGTCGTAACCTTGCAGCAGGTCAGAAAGGTCTGTCGGTTGCATTCGACCTTCCTACTCATCGTGGCTACGACGCCGACCATCCGCGCGTTGTAGGTGATGTCGGTAAGGCTGGTGTTAGCATCTGCTCGGTTGAGGATATGAAGATATTGTTCGACCAGATTCCATTGGGCAAGATGTCGGTATCAATGACAATGAACGGCGCAGTATTGCCGATTCTTGCATTCTACATCGTGGCAGGTTTGGAACAGGGCGTTAAGCTCGAAGAAATGCAGGGTACAATCCAGAACGACATCCTCAAGGAGTTCATGGTTCGTAATACCTATATATATCCGCCTGAGTTCTCAATGAGAATCATCGGCGATATTTTCGCTTACACCTCGAAGTTCATGCCTAAGTTCAACTCAATTTCGATTTCGGGCTACCACATGCAGGAAGCTGGTGCAACCAACGATATCGAAATGGCATACACACTTGCCGACGGTCTCGAATACCTCCGCACAGGTATCAAGGCTGGTATCGATGTTGACGCATTTGCACCGCGTCTGTCGTTCTTCTGGGCAATCGGCATGAACCACTTCATGGAAATTGCAAAGATGCGTGCAGCACGTATGCTGTGGGCAAAGATTGTAAAGCAGTTCAACCCGAAGAATCCGAAATCGTTGTCGTTGCGTACACACAGCCAGACATCAGGTTGGTCGCTTACCGAACAGGACCCGTTCAACAATGTTACGCGTACTTGTATCGAAGCAATGGGCGCAGCATTGGGACACACCCAGTCGTTGCATACCAACGCTCTTGATGAGGCTATTGCATTGCCTACCGACTTCTCGGCTCGTATTGCTCGTAACACCCAGATTTACATTCAGGAAGAAACCAATGTTTGCCGTTCAATCGACCCGTGGGCTGGTTCGTACTACATCGAAAGCCTCACTAACGACCTTGCACACCGCGCATGGAAGCACATCGAGGAAGTTGAAAAGCTCGGCGGTATGGCAAAGGCAATCGAAAGCGGTATTCCTAAGATGCGTATCGAAGAGGCTGCAGCTCGCACCCAGGCTCGCATCGACAGTGGAAACCAGACAATCGTTGGTATCAACAAGTACCGCCTCGAAAAGGAAGACCCGATTGACATCCTCGCAGTTGACAACACTGCAGTTAGAAAACAGCAGGTACAGAGGTTGCAGGAATTGAGGGCAAAGCGCAACAACGACGATGTTCGCCGCGCATTGGACGCTATTACAAGATGCGTAGAGACTGGCGAAGGCAACTTGCTCGAACTTGCAGTTGAAGCTGCAAAGGTACGCGCTTCGTTGGGTGAAATTTCGGATGCATGTGAAAAAATTGTAGGAAGACATAAAGCAGTGATTAAGACTATCTCTGGCGTATATTCTTCGGAAACCAAGAACGACGCCGAATTCGAAAGGGCAAAGGAACTTTGCCGTGAGTTTGCAAAGAAGGAAGGCCGTCAGCCTCGTATTATGGTTGTCAAGATGGGTCAGGACGGACACGACCGTGGCGCAAAGGTTGTTGCAACTGGTTACGCCGACTGCGGTTTCGACGTCGATATGGGACCGCTGTTCCAGACTCCAGAAGAAGCAGCAAAGCAGGCTGTTGAGAATGATGTACACATTGTTGGTGTATCGTCGTTGGCAGCAGGTCACAAGACCTTGATTCCTGCCTTGATAGAAGAACTCAAGAAATTGGGTCGTGACGACATCATGGTTACAGCCGGTGGTGTTATCCCAGCTCAGGACTACCAGTTCCTCTACGATGCAGGCGTAGCAGCAATCTATGGCCCTGGAACTCCTGTTTCGAAGTCAGCAATCAGCATGCTGGAGTTGTTGATGGCAGAATAAAAAGAAATAATCATGGGAACATTTAGCATACCAAGAATCTCTATAAAACCAATTGATACTGACTTATATGAAATCAGTATTGAAATTGGAAATTCTTGGTATCTTAAAGAAAATGTTAATGGAGAGGCTCTTGACAAATTACGCGAAGAAATAAACAATGCGACAGGATTAACATCAATAATGACGAATTTTAATTGCTCTGATATTGAAGCAAAAAAAATAAAGAAGTTTTTTGATAAAAAACCAGACGATTATTGGTGGGGAAGAGAATATAAAAATTCTTATGATATATGTCGTAGAGACAGAGATTGTCCGGTCAAAGATTGTTACAATTGCGTAATAAATTGCCAGAGTCCTCTTGAACGCCAAATGCTATTGGAATTGCACAGGAATGGTCTAACCGCTATTTTGCAGCGAAGGATAAACAAAGATGGTTCATATTATGATGCGCCAAAAGAAGTTGACTCCGAAACTATTCTAACAATTCCAGATTTCTATATCGAAAAGGGAGAAACAAAGGTTTGCATTTATGCTGATGGACACACCTATCACGAGCGAACCGAGTCTCAAGCACAACGGGATAGAAACATCGACAGGGAACTTCAAAGATTGGGATATATTGTTTTGCGATACACTGGAAATGAAATCCGAAATGATTGTCAAAAAGTAATTGACAACATTAAGGAAAATCTACCTAAATAATCGAAAACAAATTATTCAAATAGAAATCGGACGGTGAAAACTGTCCGATTTTTTTATTTAACAAACTTCCAATAAAGGATATAAATTCAAAAAAATATCTAAATTTGCGCTCAAAAATAACTCTAAAATTAATTTATCTATATGGCAATTTTATCAAAGGACAAAGCATACGAGTGGAAATTCTCGAAGATTGGTGGAGTTACACGCGTTAATATCGAAACTGGCGACGACATAGCCCACCTTGGCGAACTCGACCAGAAAATGTGGACGGTTCTGAGCTGTCCGACCAAAGGTCTTGAAATAGACGATAAGACTCTTGAAATCCTTGACCTCGACCACGATGGAAAAATCAAGGTAAACGAAGTGACATCCGCTTCGCAATGGTTGACTAAGGTGCTGAAAGACCCGAACCTGCTGTTGAAACAGGACAGCGTTCTCAACCTTTCGGACATAAATCAGGAAAACGAAGACGGCAAGAAACTTTATGATTCGGCAAAGCAGATTCTAAAGAATCTTGGTTTGGAAAAGGATTCCATATCCATTGCCGATACTTCCGACCGCCTTGCAATTTTCGCAAAGACAAGGTTCAACGGTGATGGGATTATTACAGAAAATTCAACCGATGACGAAGGTCTGAAGGCAACTATTAAGTCGTGCATCGACACAATCGGCAGTGTTACCGACCGCAGTGGCGACCCGGGTATCAATGCCGACCAGATTGAGGAATTCTACACCAACTGCGCCGACTATTCAGCTTGGAGCAAGGATGGCGACGACCGCAAGGAATCGGTTTTCCCATACGGCGAAAATACTGAGGCTGCCCTGAACGCCTACAACACCTTGAAGGAAAAGATTGACGACTATTTCCTTCGTTGCAAGCTCATAGCCTTCAACAACGATTCGACAGCAGCACTCGACGTATCGGTTGCACGTTTCGAAGCCATCAGCGACAAGAACCTTACAACTTGCATCGAAGAAATTTCCACCTACCCATTGGCACGTGTCGGCAACAAAAAGGATTTGATGCTCAACGAAGGCATAAATCCTGCTTGGGAAACTGCTTTTGCATCTCTCAAGAGCCTAATCTTCGACGTTGATTTTGCAGGCAAGGATTCGATTACCGAAAGCGAATGGAACTCGATTGGTGGAAAATTCGCAGCATACAAGGAATGGATGGCTGGAAAGAAAGGTGCTGTAGTAGAATCTCTCGGACTTGAAGCTGTCAACGGAATTCTCGCAGACAACCGCAAGGGAGAACTTCTTTCGCTTGTTGAGCAGGACAAGGCATTGGAAGGCGAAGCAAATGAAATCGAAAGTGTTGACAAGTTGATGCATCTGTACCGCGATTTCTACCTGTTGCTCAAGAACTTCGTTACATTCTCCGATTTCTATTCTCGTGACGATAAGACAAAGGCAATATTCCAGGCAGGTACGCTTTACATCGACCAGCGCAGTTGCGACCTCTGTATCAAGGTAAGTGATATGCCAAAGCACAATTTGACTGCAAGTTTCAGCGGAATGTACATTGCCTACTGCGACTGTCACTCGAAGACTAAGAACGAGAACATGACTATCGCTGCTGTCATAACAAATGGTGAAGTCAACAACTTGATGGTTGGCAAGAATGCCATTTTCTATGACCGTCAAGGTAACGACTGGGATGCAACTATCACAAAGATTATAGAAAACCCGATAAGCATACGCGAGGCTTTCTGGTCGCCATACCGCAAGTTTGCAAGGTTTATCGAAAACCAGATTAACAAGTTTGCAGCAAGTCAGGACGACAAGGTGACAAGCCAGGCAACTGGCTCGATGGAAGCAGCAGGCGACCAGATGGTAGCCAATGCAAGTAAGGCTGCGCAAAACGTACCGGGCTCCGATGCTAAGAAAAGTCAGGCGTTCGACATCGCCAAGTTCTGCGGTATCTTTGCTGCAATAGGTTTGGCTTTGGGATATATTGGAGGCTTCTTGGTTTCATTGGCAACGGGCTTCCTTAAACTTTCGTGGTGGCAGATGCCTCTTGCAATCATCGGTGTCATGTTGCTGATTTCCGGTCCAGCGATGATAATTGCTTGGCTCAAGTTGCGCAAGCGTAACCTTTCGCCGGTACTCAACGCCAATGGATGGGCTGTCAACGCACAGGCATACGTCAACATTAAGTTCGGTGCAACGCTCACCAAGATTGCCAAGTTCCCGCATGTAAAGAATGCAACCGACCCGTTCAAGCAGGGTGTTCCAGTTTGGAGAAAAATACTTTATGTAATTATTCTCCTTGGTATCATCTTCTGCGCATTGTACTTTACCAATGTTTTGTCGCGCGTAGGCTTGCCTTCGCCGTTCCATAAGGACGCACCGACAGAAGTTGTTGTTGCCGATACTGTTCCACAAGCAGATACTACAATATTAGAAGCACCAGTAGAACCTGCTCCGGAAGCACCTGCTGCAGAATAAAACAATTCATCATTTAACGCAATAAAAGGCTGAGGTTGCTCAGCCTTTTTTGTTGCATAATAGCAATTTTGTCCCTAACCAAAACCTTCTATGTTTTCTCTACATTCAGTTTGCGAAGCATTTGCCACGATCATTTCATAATCATTACCCTAACGCCCAGTTCATTATCCCAACCACAGCAAGATAGCGAACAAACTTTCCTACGAACATTAGTGCAACTGTAATGTACGGATTTGTGCGCAGAAATCCCATTGCTATTGCAATAATGTCCCCAACTATCGGCAGCCAAGTGAGCAGAGCTGCTGCACAACCATATTTTTCCACACGGCTATGCACCTTTTCCAGTTTTTCGCGCTTTACCCTGAAATATTTCTCCAGCCATTCCCATTTGCACAGCCATCCCATACCGAAACTAATCATTCCGCCTATGGTATTACCAATGCTTGCCACTATGACGATAATCCACACGTTGTAGCCAAGTAGCGACGCACCCGACACCAATGCTTCCGACGAAAACGGTATTATCGTCGCCGACAGCAGGCAGCCGAGAAATAGTCCGAATAGTCCAAGGTTTTCGAGCATGGTAAATTAAAAGTCACAAAGATAACATATATGGATTTAATTAAAAAATAACCTCGGAGAGGTTACATATATATAGGATTATAGGTATGATATATGGCGTTGGCGCATATTTTTGCAGCGTAGCAATGCAAAAATTGTGACAACGCAAAAAACAGCGCACAATAATAAATGTGAATGGTCATTATAAAAAATGTTCGGAACGATTATTCGCCCCGAACATTATGTTAGTGTTTATTTTCTAGTATCCGTACGATGCACCGTCGAAGCAATGCAGGCATAGTTGTTCGCGTGGAAGTCCAACAGCATCGCAAACGGTCTGCAAACTATTGAACTTTAATGTATCAACACCAACGCGCTGACGAATCATTTCGACCATCTTTGCGTATTGCGGAGTAGTTTCGTCCTTGTAGGCTTCGAGGTTGCGGATATGACCGCCTTCGAGTTCCTCTATGCAGCGACGAGCTATGAGTTCCATGTCGGTCTTCGATGCCGAGAAGTTAAGGAATTCGCATCCGTGTACCAGCGGCGGACAGCTAATTCTTATATGTACGCGCTTAACACCGCAGTCGTACAGCATCTTGACATTGTCGCGCAATTGTGTGCCGCGAACTATCGAATCATCGCAGAAGACGGCTTCCTTGCCTTCAAGAATCTTGCGGTTAGGAATGAGTTTCATCTTTGCGACAAGGTTTCTTGTCTCTTGGTTTACGGGCATAAAACTTCTTGACCAAGTTGGAGTGTATTTTGCAACGCCACGCTTGTATGGAATGCCGGCACCAGTAGCATATCCGAGAGCCATGCCTATGCCCGAATCAGGAATTGCCGATACAAAATCAGCCTTGATGTCGTCTTTTTCGCCCATTGCTTGTCCAAGTTTGTAGCGTACTTCCTCGGCGTTGATGCCCTCGTATTCCACGCATGGGAAACCGTAGTAAATCCACAGGAACGAGCAAATCTGCATCTTGTTGTTTGGCGCGAGCATCTGTTCTATGCCGTTAGGCGTTACCTTTACAATTTCGCCCGGACCAATGAAGCGGGTGGTGTTGTAGTCGAGGTTCAGGTAGCTGTGGCTTTCCGATGCAATTGCATAGCTCGATCCTTTGCGACCTATTACGAGCGGAGTACGACCATATTGGTCGCGTGCAGCTATAACACCATCGGTGGTGAGAATCAACATACTGCAGCTTCCCTTGATGTGGCGGTAAACATTCTGTATGCCATCGGTGAAGTCCTTGCCTTGAGTTATTAGCAGTGCAACGAGTTCGGTTGGGTTGGTTGTACCCATGCTCATTTCGGTAAACTGCTGGCTCATCGACAGGCATTTCTGCTCCAATTCGGGGATGTTGTTGATTTTCGACACGGTGACAATCGCAAATCGACCGAGGTGCGAGTTCACAACTATCGGCTGCGATTCGGTGTCGCTTATTACGCCGATGCCGAGGTTACCCAGCATTTCATGTAGGTCGTCGGTGAACTTTGTCCTGAAATAGGAGTTCTGAATGCTGTGGATGTTACGGTGGAATTTACCGCTTTCTTCGACTGTGCTGATACCAGCACGCTTTGTTCCCATGTGGGAATGATAGTCTGTTCCGTAGAAAAGGTCTGTTATACAGGCTTCTCTCGAAACGACTCCAAATAGTCCGCTCATAAAAGTAGTTTTTTAGGTTAAATATTATGTTGCGAAATTACAACAATCGTTGCAAAATTTATGAGAAAAAATGATTTTTTTGCATTGTATATGTGGTTTTTGATAACTTTTTGAATATTTTATTGTTATCTCAATTATGATGTCCGTAATTGTCATCGAAATGATAAGAAAAAACGGAATAATATCGAAAAATGGTTGAATTTTCTTCCGAAAAAAAGCTAATGGCTAATCTCTCCTGCCTAATTACTACCAAACACCTCATTCAACACTTTCAGTGACTTAATTTCCGTAAGATTCTCGGTATGAATCTTATAGTATTCAAGCATCTGCTCTATAATTTCCTTGCGGTACTGATACGGAATCCGAAAATTGTTCGTTTCGTACGATGCCGCAAGAATGATGGAGAATGCCCTGCTTAACTGCTGGTCGAACGATTCCTCCTCGGAAGTGAAAAACGGCAGGAACATCCCTTCGCGCGAATTGAAATATGGTGTTTCGCCACAATAATTGTTTGTCATCGCAAATCCGAGATGACGGGCAAACTCCTTGAGGAATATTATGTGAAGGTTGACAATGTTTTCGCGCGATGTTTCAATTGCATATATTGTCTCTTTGAAAAAGTTATACAGAGTAACATTTTGTTCCTCTTCCTTTACCATTTTCATAATCACTTCGGCGATAAACTGCGAAATACAAATCCTACTTATATCATTGTCAATGGCTGTTGGATTTTTTACAAGTTCGCAATACGATATTCCTTGCACAGAGCGAGTATCCTTAAGCCTAAGTTCGGTCTGTATGATATTGAGGGGAGCAAACATATTGGCTTTCTGCCCTGTTTTTCGTATCGATGTTCTTGCCAGCACCGAGATCTTTCCGATTGCCTCGCTATAAAGGTTCACGACAAACGAATTGTCGGTGTATTTTATGCGGTTGAGAACTATGGCTTCGGTTTTGAGGAGCATTTGGAAGTTTAAGGTTCAAGGTTTAAGTGTTTAAGGTTCAACGTTTAAAGTTTAAGGTTTAAAGTTGTAGTGGTCGTGGCGCGCCACGACTGTACAATGTTTATGTTTTGATTTGTTTTTAAAGTTCAATAGTTCAAAGTTTAATAGTTTAAGGTTTGATGGCTTCGCCGTTTATCGCTGCGCTGTTTATAAGTTTCTAGGTTTCTATGCCTGCGGCGTTTATCGCTGCGCTGTTTCTAAGTTTCTAAGTTTTTATGCCTACGGCGTTTCTAAGTTTTAAAGTTTAAGGTTCAACGTTTATGGGTCAAGGTTTATTTGAGGAAAATTATTTTTGTTGTTGATTTCTGCTCGCCTATTTCGGTTGAGGCAAACACCACATACACGCCCGACGCCACACGATTGCCACGAAGATTGCGTCCATCCCACACCAACTGACCTCCAGTTGCACGTGCTTCATAAACTATGTTACCCGAAATGTCGGAAATCTTCACTATTGAACCAGCAACAAGCCCCTTTATAGAAATCAGTCCTTCGTAACCAGATGGCACTGGGTTAGGAAATGCCAATATCTCATCGTAGTCATCGAAACCTTCTGTTGCTGTTCCTCTGTACGAAATGATTCCCTTTGGTGTTGCGAAAAATACATCTCCAGTTTCCGGCACTATGCTTATTGACAAGATATTGTCGCTTGGAATAGGGCTACTAGATGTATTGAAGTGATGTATTGTTTCTATTCCGTCGGCACTGGTGTAATATGCACCTCCGTTCTGAGTTCCGAACCACTTGCAGTTGGCTCCGTCAACCGCAATAGCCGTCACAACATCGGCGGAAAGTAGCAGGTCGGCATTGTCGGTGCCGTCGTTGCGTGGCACTTTTATCTGCCTGCCATTAAATGTACCGCTTTCAAATACCTTGTCGGGATTATAGTAAACCACCACACCCTTGGAAGTCCCTACCCAAATGTATCCATTCTTGTCTTCGGCAATTGAAAACACATCGTTGCTTACAAGTTCTCCGCTCTCGTTTGTTATGCTAAGATGCTTGTAACGGTCATCGGAAGTATTTTCTGGAGTTCCGTTGTCATCGAAAACGAAAAGACCGCCCGACTGCCCTATGGCTATCCATTTTACTCCACTCTGGGTTACAATGATGCTACGAAAATTCTTCACCATATCGGGAAATGAGAATCCTGTCCATTTGCCATCGGGAGCCATAACATGGAGACTTTTGGATGCTTGTGAGTTAGTTACCCATAGGTTCCCATTACTATCGAATACAGTGCTACCAATCCTTATCCAGTCCATCCCGTCAATTTTCGTAAGTGTGCTATTTTCGGCATTGTAGAGCTTATATAACTGGTTTTCCCTAAATTCGAAAAGCCCATTAATCCATGAACTAACGAAATAATGTGTTTCGTCGTTGGGATCGATTGTTACATTTACAAAGTCTGTTACTCCCGACAATTGGGAAATCTCATTTGATGAACGAGTCGTCCATCTATAATTTTCGTATTCATAAATGAATGGAGCTGTCCACATAGGTGTGTAAGATGAATTATATCCACCTCTAACAGCAATAACCTTTGATTTTGACGAAGATATATGGAAAACTCCATTATTAGTAGGAGAATTTATTCTTATTATATCTCCTTTACCCTCGGAATTTTCGAGCCATCCAAGACCATTGGCACAATCAGCAATCCATATTTTGCCGTCCTTAATTATGGCATCGCTTGACTTAACAAGATACCAATCATCGTTGGCTTTGTAATACCATTGTTCGGCAGTCCGTTCAAAATTCAAATTGTAAGGATACAAGGCAGCTCCCGAAGAAACCAAAAGTGTTTCATCGTTACCCGAAAGCGAATTCACCGATTTGCATTCGTCCATTATGTGCGACCATAAATTCCCGTCGTATGCCATTATAGTGTCGCTATTTATCTGTGTACTCCTGTAGCCGACCAGCAATTTGCCTCCAAAATATTTCACAGTGCTGAAGTTTTCGCCATTCATCCACGAATACTGCGACGGTTCCTCGATGTCGGTAAGCACCTGCCATTTGGAGAAATCCACAAGCATATCGGAAAGCCGTCCGTAATATACGCCTGTAGTAGTAGCGACATACAGGTCGTCGCCGTGCCTATCCATATCGTTCACGTGAACGTAGGTGCCATTTTCTCCGATAAACCAAGTTTCGCTTATTTCCATCCTATTGAGGTTAAGCTTTACTATTCCGAAGTCACAACCTAAATATGCGTAGCCATTGTGTGTAATTATTGTATTTATAGCCTTGCTGCTGTTTATTGACTTTTTCTTTATATCGTTGATATTTGTGACCTCGTTTTCGCGTATTATATCCAGATTTCCAGTTGAATAGCCAATTATGATGCTTTCAGTTCTTTCATCGTAGGCGATGCTTGTAGGTGTTATGTCGGACAAAATATTGAACCTGTTGTACTTTTCCACTTCACCCGACTGCGAATCGTATTTCACTATGCCACAATCGGCAACCAGATAGGCGGTCTTGCCAACTACAATGACCTGCTTGCCGTTGTTGTAGGAAAAATGGTCCTGCCACTGCCCTACTGCCACCTGCGCCGACGATATTATTGATATTATCAGGAAGGTAATGGTGATTGCTATGGATTCTAACTTATTCATTTGCATTGTTTTTGTTCAAAAATTCCGCCAGTTTCTTCGCTGCGTTTCCCCGATGGCTGATTTTGTTCTTTATTTCGGCTGGAAGTTCTGCAAAAGTCTGGCTGTAGCCGTCGGGCAGGAATACAGGGTCGTAGCCAAAGCCGTTGTGTCCACGGTATTCCCTGATAATCTGACCTTTAACCTCGCCCTCGAAGATATATTCCTTTCCGCCAAGTATCAATGCTATTGCCGTCCTGAACCTTGCACTGCGGTTTTCGTGACCTTCCATATTGGCGAGAAGCTTTGCGATATTGTCGTCGAAAGTAGGATGTTCGCCAGCATAACGTGCCGAATAAACGCCCGGCTCTCCGTTGAGGCATTCAACCTCAAGGCCTGTGTCGTCGGCAAAACAATCAAGGTTAAACTTGTCGTGTATATACCTTGCCTTCTGCAAGGCATTTCCTTCGATGGTATCCTGTTCCTCTGGGATTTCATCGTGGCAATTGATGTCCGACAGCGACAAAATTTCGACCTTGCCGCCTAGAATAGCCCTCATTTCTTCGAGCTTATGTTTATTGTTGCTTGCAAGAACAAGTTTCATATCAATGGAATTTTATCTTTTTCAAAATCTGTCGCATTATCTCGGGGAAATACTGGTTTACAATGCGTTCCTTGCTGTCCTCGTAGTATGGCACCTTGGTACTTGCATAGTTTCCCGAAACAAATTCCCCATTTGTATTGTAGATGCTGAAATGCACACGCATGAGCCTCTGTAAGTTGCGCTGTCCGCTGATGTATGGGTCGCGATAGTCGGTTTTGATGTCGAACTGATTGATAAACAAGAAGTAATCGACCTTACGGCGACTTGCAATCTCCTTCAGCACTTCGGGCTGACCTATAATTATATGCAGGTACATATCGTCGGTCTGCTGTTTGCGTCCCACGAGTTCACCGTTCTGTATTCCGGGACGGGCAGCCTTCATTTCTTCTTCGCGTTGCTTGCGACGGGCTTCTTCTAATTTTTCAGCGCGTTTTTTTGCAAGTGCACCCATATTTTCGGTATCGAGTTCAAATTCGGCGAGACGAAGCTCGTACGACATAGTTGTGTATAATCCAGAAATATCAGCTTCGGCTTCGCGTGTATTGTCTTTCAGAAGATCAACAACTTCGCACGAATCAATGAGCGCATTTGTGATATATAGGCTTAATTGATAGCGGAAATATTCCATTATCTCAATGGAACCAACAGAACTCTCTTCTGCCTGTTGTATTGGCTGTTGAAATCAAGGTATTCCTGACCATACGACATTGATACACAAGAAATAAGAATCAATAATATTTGAATAATCCGCTTCATTTTCATATCAGAAAAGATTTAGAATATCGTTGAATATGACGAAAATCATAAGAGCCAGCAATATCATCAGACCAATCCGCTGAATGATGTCGAGAGCCTTATTGGGCAACTTACGGCGCGTGATGGCTTCGATTGCTAGCAATAGTACGTGACCACCATCGAGAGCAGGAATCGGCAGTATGTTCATGAAAGCCAATATGATAGATATTATTCCCGTCAGTTTCCAGAATCTTGACCAGTCCCATACAGGACCATACACCTTGGCAATTCCGATTGGTCCCTGCAGGCTTTCGCGGGCTTTCTCCTTACCGCTGAAAATCAACCCGAAGCCCTTGATGTTGGCGTAGAGCGTTTCCATAGCATCGCGCCAGCCGTACTTCATTGCGCTTGCAAGCGTGTAATCCCTTGTCTCGTATTGCGGCTGCTTCACAAAGACACCGATTTTTCCTGTGCTGTCGATTTCTACCGGAACCTTGTAACCTTCGCCGTTGGCAATAAGTTCAAATTCAAGGGTACAGCCCTTGCTGTAGTTGAGCATATCGCGCATCTGCCCGAAACTTCTGACTTCGACATTGCCAATTTTTAGCAGTTCCGAATTAGGCCTTATTCCTGCCCTGTCGGCCGACATCCCGCTTAACACACTATCAATTACAACCTTATGGTTGGACAAATCGAACAAAGTTCCACCGTTTTTCATAAAGGAATACAGAGTGTCGGGAATTTCTATTTCCTTGCGGTAGCCGTTGCGGTCAACAGTGATGCTTTCGGCGAAGAAAAGTTTTGCCGAGAAAACATCCTCGTAGCGTTCCACCTCGTTTCCGTTTATTTCGACAATCTTGTCGCCAGTCTCAAATCCGAGGAAGCGTCCATATTCCGACGGGTAAATTCCTTCGCTTACGTTTTCGACCGGCAAGTACGACTTTGTGAATGCCAAGTGAGAGAAACCGAGTATCAGCACGGCGGCAATTACGTTCATAGTGACACCGCCAATCATTATTATTAGGCGTTGCCAAGCGGGTTTTGTACGGAACTCCCACGGCTTAGGCTCTTCGGGAAGCTGGTCGGACGATGTTGTCTCGTCAACCATACCGTCGATGGCGCAGTATCCGCCGAGCGGAAAATATCCTATACCCCACTCGGTTGTGGTTTCGTCGTCGTCGAATTCCTTTGGCGCATTACGGCTGAACCAACTGAATTTCCACTTGCCGTTTACCTTTTTTGCTCGGAACAATGCAAAAGTCGGTGCGGTAAAGAACATCGGGAAATCGAAGAACAGGTAGAATTTCTTTACCCTAACGCCAAAGGCACGGGCTGCAAGATAGTGTCCGAATTCGTGTATCACCACCAGTAGCGATAACGCCAAAAGCAGTTGTACGGTCATTGTCAGTGCTCCCATTTCCTTCCTATGTTATTTGTTATCGGTTGAATTTTCTGTAGGATATACGATTGAGAACGAATAGTCCTTCTGTATTGTATAGAGATAAACTTCCTTGTTGCTGTACGAGTTTGCGCTGTATCCAGAATTTTTCACATACTGACGTTTTCCGCCAAGACCTTCCTGCACATAGTTCTGGTCGATGATGCCTGCAAATGTCTTACCTGCCTTCTGCATCAGCGGAACAAAGTAGTTGATTGCATCGGCGGCTATGTAGGCATCAGTGTTCGGCTCGCAGAGGAAAGCATTGTGGAACCTGCTTATGAACGTCTTCACATCAAGGTTCTTGTAATCGATACTAATGTCGGAATAATAAGTGTATCTAACTTCCACATAGTAGTTCGGGTCGATGCTTTCGTAGTTCATAATCCTTGGGTCGGCAATGAGCGTTATCTTGTAGTCGTTGCAAAGCTTGAAAACCTGTGACAGCACCCTTGTTGCGGTCATTTCGTTTTCGAAAGTCATTATGATAATATTTTCGGCACCCTTTACCAATGCGCTTCCCAGTGCCTCGATGCTGCTTCCGTTGAATTTAAGCTCGGTAGCCTTCACCCCGACATTCTGCATTGCCTCCACA